>NZ_CAUPHG010000056.1:0-11587 GCF_963510915.1 uncultured Anaerococcus sp.
AACATCAGAATATTGGGCTAGTTGGTGTTGGAGCATTGTCTTACCAGTACCAAATCCTCCAGGAATAGCAACAGTACCACCCTTCGCAATTGGGAAAAATACATCCAATACTCTCTGACCTGTAACGAGTAAGTTCTGTAAACCCAAAGCTTTCTTTACTGGTCTTGGATTTCTAACTGGCCAATATTGATAAAGCTTTAGTTCAAAAACACCTTCATCATTTTCAACTTTAAGAATTGTATCTTCAAGTTTATATTTGCCATCTTCTTTAGCTTCTACAATTGTCCCATTAAAACTAGACATGAGCCTATGTTCAATGACCTCAGTTTCCTTAATAGTGGCATAAATATCTGATTTTCTTATCTTATCGCCCTTTTTGAATTTGATTTTAACATCCCATTCTTTTTCCAAGTCCAAGTTATCAAAACCAATTCCAGATGGTATAAAGGCACCATGCTTATCCATAATATGTTTAAGTGGTCTTTCTATACCATCAAACATATTTCCCAATAGGCCTGGACCTAGTCTAACAGAAAGAGGCATTGATGTAGAAATAATATCCTCTCCTACTTTTAGACCTGATGTATCCTCATAAACCTGAATGGTAGCAAGATCTCCGTCAACAGAAATAACTTCTCCGATTAGCTTTAATTCGCCAACAGATACCATTTCTCTAATTTTAAGATTCCTTGCATTTTGAGCATAAACAACAGGTCCATTAATTGTTTTAATTATTGGATTCATTAAAATGCTCACTTTCAAGAACTTGGTATAGTTTTTTGCCAAATTCATATTTTTTATCTCTTATTCTTTCTTTATAGCTAAAATTATATCTAAACTCATTATTAATATCTTTTAGTATAAAGCCGCCAATATAAGTCTTGTCAATTGCTTGTTTATTTTTAAAATCTATTAAATCCAAATCATCTTCTAGAACGCATACAACAATTTTATCCTCTGATAAATTAAGTTCTTTCATAAACTTCTTAATATCATCTGATAAAGATTTTTTATAAGAGTCAGTTTTTTTATAAGCTCTAAGTTTACTTATTAATCTATTATAAAAATCTTCAAGCAATTCTTCTCTATAAGCATAGAAATCATTTTTTGCTTCTTGCTTAATTTTAGAAATTTCTTCATTTTTTCTAATTTTCAGAAAATTTTTTCTATCTTTTATACTTTCTTCAAATTCTTGATTTCTTTGTTTGTTTTTATTGTCTATATAGGATGAGTTTTTTTCTGTTGATAAGAATAATTCATTATCAGTTTTTATTTTTTCTTCATCCCATACCATCTTCCTAAAACTCGATAGTTTTGCTTCTATATCTAGCATATTTCATCCTTTCAACCATCAATAATTACAATCAAAGGCATTGTGTAATCTCTTCTATAATTATCAATCCTATTTGTATTTTGATTATAAACTGACCTTGTAATTATCAATATAGCAAGATTCTCATCCTTGTACGAATTTTTAAATTCTTCTTCAAAATTTTGATCTCCAACCAAGCTTGCTTCAATTGCTCCAAGACGAAACATTGTAAGCAAGCTGTTAGAATCAGTTAGAATCTTTGCTTTCATTTTATGCGTTTAGGATCATGATAGAAATAATAACACCGAAGATTGCTATACCTTCAGCAAGACCAACGAATATAATTGTTCTACCTAGGATAGATTGGTCTTCAGAAATAGCGCCTAGAGCTGCAGATCCAACTGTACCTACGGCATAACCAGTACCAATTGCTGCAAGACCTGTTGAAAGAGCTGCACCAATATATTTAAGTCCATCAGAGGATGTGGCTACTGTAGCTGCACCTTCTGCTGCTTTTGAAGCGGATGGAATCATAAGTACAACAATCATTAACATTACTGGCACAAAGGTAAATAAATTCATCTTTAATGCTTTAGAAATTTTTGCTTTTGATGGGTCTTCATTGTTCTTTAATAAGTATAAACCTGAATAAATTGTTATTATTACTACTGCTAACGCTAGCATTGCTGTGTATTTAATCATAATATCTCCTTTTATTTTATTTCTTTAATTGGTCTAAATTTACGACCATTTCCTTGATAATATTTACTAAACATTTCATAAAATTCTAGTCTTAAACCTTGAATGAATACTATCATACCTTCAAGGCCTATTATTAAGATATTTCCTAGTATCAAAATAATTAGTCCCTTGATTCCTCCACCTGCAATTTTACTCATAACCTCAAAAGCCATATACAAACCGACGTGATTTATTGCAAAGGCCCCTACCCTTGTAAAGGATACTAGGTTTGAAAATACAGATAAAAGAGCTTCTATTATTGAAAATGAACTTTCTACGTAATAGTCAAAGGCACTTGATTCAAAAACTTCATCTCTTTTTTCAATCTTTGCTGCGATTGGTTTTGAAAAAATTATCATTACGATTGAAGCAATCAATAAAACTAGACCTACTGTTATAGGCATTGGATTAATCTTCACTATATTTAGGATTATTAAGACAAAGGATGTCAACATCATAAGTCCAGCTATTCCTTCTTTACCGAAGATACCTTCCTCAATATTTTTTTGTTTTACAAGCTTGTTATAAATACCTAAACAATAGGCTATAACAAGAAGTCCAATACCAAAAGCTACAGATGCAATAAGTACTTTCATTATGTTATCAAATGGTTTTATCAAAATGGCTGGTATGAGGGTTTCTATACCAAATACTGAACCATACATTATACCAAAGAAACAAGCTGAAAATCCTATCCTTCTAATAAGAGCTCCAAATGTTTTGTTCTTTTTGTCAACCAAATAGCTCAACAAAACAAATACTAAACCTTGACCAAGGTCCCCAAACATCATTCCATATAGTAACATATAAGATACTGCAAAAAATGGGGTTGGGTCTATTTCGTTGTAATTTGGGGCGCCATACATATTAACTAAAAATTCGAAGGGTCTAAATAATTTATTATTTCTTAACTTAGTAGGAGGTTCTTGATTAAATTTTTTTTTTACTTCTACATTAGTTTTTTCATATTTATTAGCTAGGTTTTCAAATTCTTTTACTTTAGATTTAGGAACCCATCCTGTTAGATAGAGGTATTTTTCACCCTTTGCCATTTTGCTAATAATCTCTTCGCTCTTCTCATAATACTCGACTGTACTAGGTAAAGATTCAAAAGTGTCTTCATTCTTTTTTTTGAAACTTTCAATTTCAGTTTCCAAGGAGCCAAGTTCTTCGTTCACTTTACTTAATTTACTTTCAATTGATTCAAGATTATCATCAGGAAGATCTTTATCAATAAAGCCCATTGTATTTACAGCCCTACCAATATCCTCACTAACTTGTTTTGGGTAGACTAACAAATAATTTTCTTTTGAATTTTTAATTTTATCTGTCATTGTCATCTCCCCCAATAATTTTGTTGAATGCATCGCAAACAAGCGAATCAACTTTCTCCTTATATAGACTTTCTATATTATTTTTTCTATCAGAAAATGAATTTTTAATTTCTTCAGCTTCTTTTTTTATTTTTTCCTCATTATTAGCATTTAAGTTAGCAACTTCTTTAGATATTTTCTCATTATATGTTTGATCAATTCTATTAGCTACTTTTAAACTCTCAGACTTTTCGTTTTCAATTATTTCATCAACACTTTTTCTTCTTTGACTAGTTTTATTATCAATATCAATCAAAGTATTGAGAGCTTCGGAACTTTTTACAGCTTCGTCGTCTAAGTGAATAATCAATGATGGTATATTTTCATAGTTATTTTTCAATATGAATCTACCATCTTTTGTTACCTCACCATATCTAAAATCAAAATAATTTAAGTGTTTGATCTTTTCGATATCAACGTTTGATCTAGCAAGAATTTCCAAATTATTTTTATAATTTAACAATTTTTCTTTCTCGCAAACAAGCTCTTCTCTTCTTTTAATCATCGGTTCAAGCCTAGTATAGAGCCTATCTAGCTCTTCTTTACTTATAACTTTAGATATTTGACCAATTTCTTCATCATCATCGATGCCTAAAAATCTTTTTAAATAATTTAACTTTTCAAGCTCTTCTTTGGAAAGTCCATGAAAGCTCGTAATATTATTCATATCCTCAGTTAGTTCGACATTTTCGCTACTAGCCTTGACAGAGAAAGCTCTACTGGCCACTTGACCAAAAGCATCAATTGGTTCAATTTGACCTATATTAATAACATCTTTTAATAAATCAGTTAGATTTTCTACCCTAGATGTTATATTAACAAGGTTCATTTTTTCTACTGCCATATCTACCTTCCTATTAACAATTCTCTCTTCTGATTATAGTCATACTTTTCATCCATTTCCAAGATAGAAACAATATTTTTTATATCTAGATATAATAGATTTATTGCAGAAACAACATAAAGTATGTCACAATTCTCTTTGATTATCTCATCTCTGGAATTTTTCCATCTTCTATCTTGTATTCTTTTATAAAATAATTTCTCATCTTCAAAAATATTTTTATACCTACCATCAGAAAAATACTCTATAAATTCGTCCTTATTTAGATTAGATATCTCTCTAAGTCTGTCCGCATTAAACAGATATCCACCCTCTATAAGGTAGTTAAAAACCTCATTATTATTTATTTCAAAAAATGATTTTAACCTGTAAAGCATTTCAAAATTCAACAAATTAATTTCTTCAGATAAGTATTTGTTGATATGTTTATATTCAGTATTAGGAAATTTTTCGCTAATTTTTAATAAATCCCTGTAGTATAACTTAATAAGCGCATTTGAAGATAAAAATATCAATTGATCTTGATCCATATTTTTATTCAAGAATGGTTCAAGCACTCTTTTTATATGTTTATCTTTAATTGATTTAACAAAATCTTCTAGAGAAAAATTAGGTAAAAGTACCATATCTTCGAAAAATGGACTATTGACAAAGTATTTATAATTCTCTTCCAAAGACTTATTTAAGATACTTGTAATTATTTCTTGAATCAAATAAATTTTATAAATAGAAAAATATAATTGATAGAATTTCTTTTCTAAGCCTCTTAAAAAGAATTCGATTGATTTGACTTGTTTATAAAAGTAATTATATAATTTTTCTTCAACATCAAGCTTATTGTCATTTTCATTTAAAAATTCATAGTTTTTTTTCAAATAAGATATTTTTCTACTCAAATCATTTTCGTTTAAAGTTCTCTCAAGTAAATAATCATCCAAAAGTTTCCCTAATTTCGCCTTAGCTTTTACAGAAACATCTTTCATAAAACCTCCTTCCTGACATGCTATATTGTACCCGATTGTTTTTTATAAAAAAAGCTTTTAATATATTTAATATAAATCATAAGAAATGATGATTTATAAATATAAAATCCCAGCAAAGCCAGGATTTTATTATACTAGGTCTCCAGAAATTGTAAATGATGTATTATCAGTAATTTTAACCTTAACAAACTCACCTATTAAGCTTTTATCTGCCTTTACATGAACTAATTTGTAATCATCAGTTCTGCCAGTTAAGACTTCTGAATTATTTTTACTTTCTGATTCCAACAAAACTTCAACAGTCTTACCAATATAAGACTTATTTTTTTCATTAAATATAGGATACAATAAATCTAACAACCTATCGAACCTTTCTTGAACAATATCATCGTCAATTGGTGTAAGTTTTGCTGCCCTAGTTTTTGGCCTAGGAGAGTACTTGAATGTAAAGGCTGTATCATAGCCGACTTCTTTGCATACATTTAAAGTCTCTTTGAAATCTTCTTCTGTTTCTGTTGGATAACCCACAATAATATCGGTTGAAATCGCTATTTCAGGTATTTCTTCTTTTAACTTTCTTGCTCTTTCCAAATATTTTTCTTGGGTGTATTTTCGGTTCATATCTTTTAGTACCTTATCAGATCCAGATTGGAGTGGAAGATGAAAATACTTACAGATATTATCATTTCTTTTTATAACTTGGATTAATTCGTCAGATAAATCTTTTGGATGGCTAGTTGTAAATCTTAATCTTTTTAAATTTGGAATTTGAGCAACCTTTTCAAGTAATTCAGGAAAGGTGTGATTAAAATCGGCCTTGTTCCCATAAGAATTAACATTTTGTCCTAAAAGTGTTATTTCTTTATATCCGTTATTTACAAGATATTCAACTTCTTCAATAATTGAAGAAGGTCTCCTTGATTCTTCACGTCCCCTTGATTCGGGTACTATGCAATATGAACAAAAATTATCACAACCTGTCATTATATTTACATATGCCTGGAAATGATTTGGAGTATTATACAATACAAAATCATCTTTTACATTATCTGTGGAAATATCTACTACTCTTTCACCTGTTTCTAAATATCTAAAAATGAGGTCACCAAGAGAATTAATATTTTTTGTTCCAAAAATTATATCAACTTCTTTATGTTTATCAATAATAACTTGCCTAGCCACTTCAGTTTGCATCATACATCCAGAAACGGCAATTATTTTATCAGGATTGGCTTCTTTTATTTTTTTCAAAGAAGAAACTTGTCCATAAAGTTTTAATTCTGCATTTTCCCTAACCAAACAGGTATTAAATAAAATAAAATCCGCTTTCTTTCTATCCTCTTCATAGGTATAACCTAAGTCTTCTAGGATAAATGAAATTCTTTCAGAATCATGTTCGTTCATTTGGCAACCAAATGTAGTTATATTATATGTCTTACCCTTAAAATAATCTTTATATTTGTCTAGTTTCTTACTGGCCATACTACTCCTTGCGAAAAAAAAGAGATGAACTAAGTCATCCCTTTATGTTTATTATTTTTACTCAGCGTCTTCTTCGATAGAATCTAATAAATCCTCTGATCCTTGTTCTGACAAAGCTTGTGCAAGCATATCACCAAGGTTGTTGTTTAGATCATCATCGCCAAAGGCTTTTGAATTGTCTCTTTCAACTTTTTTTCTTGGTCTATCATTATTTCTAGCTTGTTGTCTAGGTTTTCTTTCAGGTCTTTCTGGTGCTTCTTTTAAAGCTTTGATTGAAAGTCCAACTTTTTCTTCATCTTTGTCTATTGAAATTATTTTAACTTCGACTGTGTCACCAACATTTAATTCATCAGATGGTTTCTCAACGTGTTCCCAAGAAATTTCAGAAACATGTACTAAACCTTCAACACCATCAGCAACTTCTACGAATGCACCAAAATCTAGTAAATTAACAACTTTTCCTTCAACTACATCGCCAACTTCATGCTCATTAACGAATTTTTCAAAAGGTTTTTCGATTAGTTGTTTACGACCAAGAGAGATTCTATTTTTCTCTTTGTTAAGTTTTAATATTTTAACTTCTATTTCATCACCAACATTTAAAACATCAGAAGGATGCTCTACTCTTGTCCAAGCAATATCTGATACGTGAAGTAAACCATCTAATCCATTTACTTCAACAAAAGCACCAAAGTCAGTAAGTCTTGCAACTTTACCTTTTACTACTTGACCTTCTTCAAGCTCTTCCCAAAGGTCATCTAGTTCTGCTTCTAAAACGTCTTTTCTAGATAGAACGAGTCTGTTTTTTCTTTCGTCGATGCTTATAATCTTTAGATCCCATTCTTCACCAACAAATTTCTTTAAATTTTTAACAAAATATGTTGCGATTTGGCTAGCTGGTACGAAACCATTAATACCATTAACTTCGACTGTAAGACCACCCTTATTGAAGCTTATAACCTTACCATGAACTAATTCATCATTATCATACTTATCGGCAAGCTCTTTCCAAGCTCTCATTCCTTCTACTCTTCTTGTAGAAAGGGATACATTACCTTCACCATCATCTAGTTTGATGACATATACATCTATGTCATTTCCAACTTCAAAACTGTTTTTTGGATCTTTTTGTTCTTCTTCAGTCATTTCGTCTAGTTTAACAATACCATCTGCACGATATTGAATATCAACAAATACTTCATCATCCTTAACGTTGATTACTGTACCTGTGATTACCTCTTTTGGGTAAATCTTTCTTAAACTATTCTCCAGACTGTTCATAAATTCTTCTTTTGTGAATTCATCCATACTACTTACTACCTCCTCGATAATCGACTCAGGCGTAGACGCTCCTGCGATTATTCCTAATTTTTTAAATTTAGAGAGCTTTTGCAAAGGTAGATCTTTAACAGTTTCAATCCTAAAAACATTTTTGCAAAACAAACTAGCTACTTGATAAAGCTTGTTTGTATTAGAACTATTAAAACCACCAACAACAATCATGCAATCCACCATATTTGCAAGTTCTCTTGCTGAATCTTGCCTTAATTTTGTTGCATTGCAGATTGTGTTTTCTATTACTACACTATCATTATTTTCTTCTAACTTGTTAGCAATATTTTTGAAATACTCTAACCTATTCGTAGTTTGACTTACCACAAATAGCTTGTCATAATTCTTAATATTTTTTGCTTCAGTCTCATCTGAAACTATTATACCATTTTTTATACAAGAGTCCATAGCAATTATTTCTGGATGTGTTTTATCTCCAACAATTATTACCTGATATCCTTCTTTTTCCTTATCAATAATTTTTTTATAGATATTATTAAGGACTGGACAAGTAGCATCTAATAATTGATTTCCGTTTGCTTTAAGCTTTTCTTTAAAATCCTTAGGCTCTCCATGTGCCCTAATAACTATCAAGCTATCCTTAATCTCTAGTGCTTGTTCATGATTTATGACACTTAGACCTCTGTCCTCATAACTTTTTACAAGTTGAGGATTATGAATTAATGGACCTAGTGAATAAGCTTTTTTATTATTTTTTATGGCTTCTTCAGCAAGTTCTACACTCCTTTTAACTCCGAAGCAAAAACCTGAATTTTTCGCCTTAATTATTTTCATTAGCTCCTCTTTCTAGAACTTTATGATTTTCATATATATATTTATACACTTCATCACTTATCATCTTCATCGCTTCTTTATTTTTAAGATCATGGTAAGTCTTAATATTAATAGATTCTTTTACATAAATATCTACCCTTGAAAAAATTTTATAAGAAGTGATTATTTCTATGGGAAGAATATCTGCCTTAGCCTTGAGAGCTATAAAACCTACTCCTTCATGCATATTATCCCTAGAAATCTTTTTTACTCTTGTTCCTTCAGGAAAAATGCCAAGAGTTTTACCTTCCTTAATAAGTCCAATTGCATATTTCAAAGCTTTTAGGTCGTTGCCTTGACGATTTATTGGAAAAACACCTGCAAATTTAAGGATATTTCTCAAAACCGGGATTTCAAAAAGTTCTTTTTTTGCCATAAAATTAAATTTTATCGGTAATGACACAGCTAAGAAAAATGGATCTAGGTTAGACCAATGGTTGGCGCAAGCAATAAAATCTGGATTTGTCGGAATATTTTCCTGTCCATGAACCCTTATCCTATAAAACGGAAAAAATAAGACTCTTAAAATCGCAACTACTATATTATAAAACATCTGACTTCTCCATGTATGAGAGGATTTTTTCTACTGTTTGTTTAATATTCAAGTCAGAACTATCAACAATTATAGCTCCTTCAGCTACTTTAAGAGGTGAAACTTTCCTATTTGAATCATAGTTATCTCTTTTTATTATAGATTTTTCTATTTCTTCAACTGTCATTTCAGATTCACCCTGGTCGTAACGCCTCTTTGCCCTTGTTAGGGCAGAAGCAGTAAGATAAAATTTATACTTAGCATTTGGGAACACAACACTTCCAATATCCCTACCATCTAGGATAAAGGATGTATTCTCTGCAATTTTTCTTTGAAGATCAACCATTTTTTCCCTAACATAATCTCTTGCAGAAACCCATGAGACATTCGCAGTTACTTCATCTGTCCTTAAATCTTTAGTTACGTCACAACCATTTAAAAATAGATTATTTTCTTTAAAATCAATAGTAATTTCATCAAGCAATTTCTTTAATATCTTATCTTCAGTTTTTTCGCCATATCCCTTATCTAGAAAATATTTAGTTACAGCCCTATACATAAGACCTGTATTTAAATATTCGATATTTAGTTTTTCTGCCAATATCTGTGATATTGTTGATTTCCCAGACCCACTAGGTCCATCAATTGCAATAATATATGTCATGTATTCTCCTTAATGAATGTTCCAGCTGCATATGCTGTAGAAAAATATACTTGTAAATTAAATCCACCTGTAAGACTATCTATATCTAATATCTCACCTACAAAAAATAATCTGTCTACCAATTTAGATTCCATATTTTTGGGATTTATAGTTTTTACGTCAACTCCTCCCCTTGTTACGACAGCTGATTCAAAAGATCCTAGCTTATCAAACATTAGATTAAAATTTTTAATTTTTTCTATTATCAATTTTCTTTCTAATTTTGTAAGCTCGCTTGCCTTTTTATTTATATCAATTTTAGTCAGTCTTAATATTTCCTCAATTAAGGCATTATTTAAGATAGATTTTAGTGAATTTTCAATACTCTTTTTAGCATTTTCATTTATTAGTACTAGTATTTCCTTTTCTAATTCATTATAAGTTAGGTTTGGAAAAAAATCTATAGATAAAGCCTTAATAGTTTTATCTCTCATAAAAGAACTAGCTTTTAGCGCACAAGGTCCAGTTAGGAAATTTTGATTTATCATTAAATCTCCATCAATAGAAAAATTACCTTTTGTTGTTTCTATAGTGATTCTTATATTTTTAAATGACTGAGCTTTTAACTTCAACCTATCTTTTATAAAAATAGGTACAAGCACAGGCTTTGGATCAATAATTTCATGACCAAATTTTCTTGCAAGTTTATAACCATAACCATCAGATCCTGTTCTAGGATATGACCTACCGCCTGTTGCTACTATTAAATAATCAAAGATGTAGGTATTATTTTTTTGATCTGTAAGATAAAAATATTTATCCTTATAAGCTTTTGTAATCCTATCCCCAGTTTTCAAAATTATTGATTTTTCTTTAAGTTTTTTTTCAAAAAAATCTATGACATCTCTTGATTTTTCACTTTCAGGAAAAACTCGCCCATCATCTTCAATCTTTGTTGTTAAACCATTATGATTTAAAAAATCAATAAGACCATAATTATCAAAATTTGTAAAGGCAGAGTAAATGAACTTACTATTAGTCATAACATTGTCAAGAAATTCGTCAAAATAAGCTGCGTTTGTAATATTACACCTACCTCCACCTGTCATTAACAGTTTCTTGCCAATTATTTCATTACCTTCAAATAAAGTTACTTGGTTATTTTCATTTTTTGCACTAATTGCTGCCATAATACCAGAAGGCCCCGCACCAATAATCCCAATTTTTTTCATATTTATCCCACAAAAAAAGATAGTTACCTATCTTCTAATTTCTTCAACAAATTTTAATTCTTCATCATTAAAATATCTGTACTCTTTTTCCTTTAGGTCAGAAATGCTTATCTTCCCTATCCTTATTCTTTTAAGATTTATGACTTCCGCATTAAAAACCTTAAACATTCTTCTAATTTGTCTATTATAGCCTTGATGAATAATAACCTTGTAGGTATTATCTCCTAAGTACTCTAACTTTGAATCGGCTGTCTTTTCGCCATTTCCAATATCTAATCC
>NZ_CAUPHG010000057.1:0-11533 GCF_963510915.1 uncultured Anaerococcus sp.
TGGCAAATTCAGCAAAGGCTAGGTCTGCATCTGACAAAGCAGAGTCACCTAGGATTTTTTGCAGTTCTCTTGCATCCACACCTGAGGCGTAGGCTGCATAGATTTGGTTCATGGTATCTGCGTGGTCTTCCCTAGTCTTGCCCTTTCCTATACCCTTATCTTTTAGCCTTGATAGGGATGGAAGAATAGATACAGGTGGCGCAATTCCTTGGTTATAAAGGTCACGACTTAGGATGATTTGTCCCTCAGTTATATAGCCTGTTAGGTCTGGAATTGGGTGGGTAATGTCATCTTCTGGCATTGATAAAATAGGAATTTGTGTAATTGTTCCTGGTTTGCCACGAAGTTTACCTGCTCTTTCATAGATTGTAGAAAGGTCTGTGTAGAGGTAGCCTGGGTAACCACGTCTACCTGGTACTTCCTTACGGGCTGCAGATACTTCACGAAGGGCCTCAGCGTAGTTGGTCATGTCTGTCATGATTACTAATACTTGCATGTCTTTTTCAAAGGCTAGGTATTCTGCACAAGTAAGAGCCATCTTTGGTGTTGAAAGACGTTCAATAGCAGGATCGTCAGCTAAGTTTATAAATAAAACTGAACGGTCAATAGCTCCTGTTTTCTTAAAGTCATCCATAAAAAATTGAGCTTCTTCGAAGGTGATACCGATAGCAGCAAAGACTACCGCAAAGCCTTCGTCATCTCCCAAAACCTTGGCTTGTCTAGCAATTTGGGCTGCTACTTGGTTGTGTGGCAGACCGTTTCCAGAAAAGATTGGAAGTTTTTGACCCCTTACAAGGGTGTTTAGGCCGTCTATGGTTGAAATACCTGTTTGGATAAATTCTGATGGGTAGTCTCTTGAAACAGGGTTTATAGCTGTACCATTAACATCCCTTTTGTCCTCAGGAATTATTTCTGGACCATCATCTATAGCTTCACCTAGACCGTTAAAGGCACGACCAATCATGTCTTCACTTACAGCAAGCTCTAGAGGTCTACCTAAAAACCTTACTGATGTAGATTCAAGGTTGATACCGCTTGATCCTTCAAAAAGCTGAACCATGGCACGGTCCTTGTTTATTTCTATAACCCTGCCCCTTCTGTGTTCGCCAGTTTGAAGTTTGATATCAACTAGCTCTTCAAAGCTGACTCCCTCAACGCCTTCAACAAGCATAAGAGGGCCAACTACTTCTGTTACTGTTTTATATTCTTTTAACATCCGTCTATGCCTCCTTTATTAGCTTGCTAATAGCTGAGTCGATTTCAGATCTGATTTCATCAAATCTTCCTGGATTGTCTTCACTAATTAATTTCAATCTTGAAATTGATTCGTTAACGTCAAGGCCTTCGATTTCTTTTATTTCAACGCCTTTTGATAAGGCTTCTAGACACTTATCGTAATTATAAAGAATAATGCCTAGCATCTTATCTTGCTTAGCTAAAGAGCAGTAGGTATCCACATCGTGGAAGGCGTTTTGTTGGAGGTAGTCCTCTCTAATTGACTTGGTTACATTTAATTTTAACTTATCGTCATCAGATAGGGCGTCACGTCCTACAAGCCTTACTACTTCTAAAAGACCTGATTCTTGTTGTAATAAACTCATGGCACGTTTTCTCATAGTTGAGAAGCCTTCGTCTACGTTTCCGTCTATGAACTTATCCATCTTATCTTGGTAGAGTGAATAAGATGATAACCAGTTAATAGCTGGGAAGTGTCTTTGGTAAGACAAATCGTAATCTAGTCCCCAGAAGACCTTAACAATACGTAGTGTAGCCTGGGTTACTGGCTCTGACATATCTCCACCTGGAGGAGATACGGCTCCTATTACTGAAAGGGTACCAATATCTTCCCTATTTCCTAAAACTCTTACCTTGCCAGCTCTTTCATAGAAATCTGCAACACGACTAGCAAGATAAGCAGGATAACCTTCATCACCTGGCATCTCTTCCAAACGTCCACTCATCTCACGGAGAGCTTCTGCCCATCTAGATGTGGAGTCTGCCATCATAGCTACGTTATAGCCCATATCTCTATAGTATTCAGCAAGGGTAATACCAGTGTAGATTGATGCTTCCCTGGCTGCTACAGGCATGTTTGATGTATTTGCTATTAGGACTGTACGTTTCATGATTGATTCGCCAGTTTTTGGGTCAACAAGTTCTGGGAATTCATTTAGTACGTCTGTCATCTCGTTGCCACGTTCACCACAACCAACGTAGATTACTATATCAGCGTCAGCAAATTTTGCTATCTGGTGTTGGACAACAGTCTTGCCTGAACCAAAAGGTCCTGGGATGGCTGCTGTACCGCCCTTGGCAACTGGGAAGAAGGTATCAATTACCCTTTGACCTGTAATTAGAGGTTCGTTAGGGTCAATTTTTTCCTTGATTGGTCTTCCCTTCCTAACTGGCCAGTATTGGATCATGTTTAATTCTTTATCGCCGTCTTTTGTTTCAATAACTGCGATTGTATCAGCTACTGTAAATTCGCCAGCTTTTATGTCTTTTAATTTTCCGCTTACTCCGTAAGGCACCATAATCTTGTGGGTAATAACTGTGGTTTCTTCTACAATTCCTAGGATGTCCCCTGCTACAAGGTCATCTCCAACCTTGGCTACAGGTTCAAATTCCCAAAGTTTTTCCCTATCTAGGGCTGGTGCTGTTACTCCTTTTTCTAGGAAATTTCCTGCAAGCATTTCAAGTTTTTCAAGTGGTCTTTGGATACCATCGTACATTCTCTCGAGCATACCAGGTCCAAGCTCTACTGATAGAGGTCTACCAGTTGATCTAACCTCATCACCAGGACCTATACCAGTTGTCTCTTCATATACTTGGATACTTGCGACATCTCCCCTCATCTCTATTATTTCACCGATGAGCTTATCCTTTGATACCTCAACCACGTCATAGATATTAGCATCGGTTAGACCTTCTGCCTCTATAAGTGGTCCAGATACTTTAGTAATTTTACCTATATTCAAATTAAGCTCCTTTAATTTAGAATGTTAGCTCCAACTGCCTTTTCAACCGAACGGTTGATATCAGCAAGACCTATTCCTAATGAACCCTTGTTGGATGGGATTAGGATGATAGCTGGAGTCATAGATTCTCTGTATTTATCTATAGTTTCATGGCTAAGCTCTGCCATGGCTTCGGTGATGAAAATTACACCGTAGTCCTCACTGGCAAGCTTATCTATTAGTTTACTTGCGTCTTTTTCGTCAATGGCTGTAAAGGCGTCAATTCCTATTGCCTTGAAGGCTAAAATCGAATCCTTATCGCCAATTACTCCTATTTTATACATAAGTTTCTCTTAACCTTTCCCTAGTAAAGTCTTTTGGAAGTGAATTTAACTTAGAGATAAAGATTATCCTTAGGTTTTTAATCTCTTGCTCTTTGGCAATCAAAAATCCTAACAAAACTTCTGGGCCATAGGTCATAGACTTGGCGTTTTTAGCAAAGTCCATAAAATGATCATCGATGGCCTTTTCTAGGTCAAGAAGATTTTCCGCATCGTTTTTATCCCTGTCTAAACTTTTTTTGAGGTAGGAATTTACCTTTAAGCTTGAAGTCTTTGATAAAATCTCATTTACATCCATGCTTATCATGGCAAGAACATCATCTTTAGCAAGGTTTCCTCCATCAATTAGGGCGTTTTTTAAATAATCAAGTCCTAATTTTTGTCCCCTAATTCTTAGAAGGGTCTTGATATTGACAAGATCTATCGCTTCCTTTGTATAGGTAAGCAAGGAGTCTATCTCAGTGGCTTCTGCAAGAGCAAGCTCCCTTTCATAATAGGACTTATCAAGGGATATGTCTATCATAGCAGGGTTTTGGCTTTCCTCATAGGCTTTAAGTGCCTTTTGGGCATAGGCAAGGTAAATTTCCCTATCATCTTTTTTCCCAACAGAAGCAAAGTTTTCTTCCTCGTCTGTGGATTTTAAAAGTTCCCTTTTTATAAAGGCTGTATCTACATTTGCCATAGGAGAATAGATTTTGGAATAATCTTCTTCTTGGATAATTTCTTTTACTAAAAGTTTTAGGTTATGAAAATTATATTTTTCGATTAGATACTGGCTGATATTTTTATCAGGAGTCACATCAGCTATTTTTTCATAGACCTTTACTAATTCCTTAATCAGGATTTTTTCATACTCTTCATCCCTATCAAGCTCTGCTATTGCACTAGCATATGATGAGTCATTTAGAGCATTTAACACTTCGCTCAAACTTTCATAGTCATTTAGTCCTTCAAGGTCATGCGCCTTTAGCAGATCATCTTCATAAATCCTAGTGGACGTAGAAGCTGCTATGAAGTCTTCTCTTTTCATATTTCTTCCTTAGTAAAAAGTGCGTCAGATATTATTTTTTTGATTTCATCTTTCTCATAATCAATTATTGATGAAAAAGAATTGTCATAAGTGATGTTGCCATCTTTTATTATAAAACCATCGTCTGTGGTCTCTTCTGAAACTTTAAGTCCTTTTAGCTCACTTGAATCAAAAATGCCTTCCATTCCCTTTTTAAGGAAAATTTCTGCACTTGAATATGGAAATTTTTCAAGCCTATTTAAAACAAATCTCTTATAAGCAGGACTTTCTAAGTCTTTAAGACCAGATAAAACCTTAGCAATCACTTGGTTTATAAGCTCATTTTTGGCTCCTATTTTTATATCACGAGCCCTACGAGTTGAAGAAAGCTCTTCATTGGCTTGGACAAGCGTACACTCTTTTTCAGTATAGCTTATTATTGTCTTTACCTCTTCTGCTGCCCTCTCCTTGGCTTCATTAGTAATTTGCTCAGCTTCTTTCTTTGCCTCATCTAATATCTGATTTTTTTCTTCTTCCGCCTTGTTTTTTATAGATTCTAATATTAAATCAAGATTATTCATAATCTTATCCTAATATTATGCTCTCATAACTAGTAGTAGGGAAATAACAAATCCTAGGATTGCGTAAAGCTCAACCATTACTGCATAAATCATACCCTTAACGAATTCTGGTTCGTTTTTAGCAAGGATGTTGATACCAGCTATAGCTACCTTGGCTTGTTTTACAGCTGAGAAGTAACCTACTATAGCTACTGGAAGGGCTGCCATTAGGAAGTATAGACCATCTGCAAAGCTCATCTCTGGGCTTAGTTTACCCATGATAAAGAAGGCAATAGCAAAACCGTAAAGACCTTGGGTACCTGGAAGTAGTTGGAGGACTAGGACCTTACCAAATTTTTCTGGTTGTTCAACTGTTAGTGCTGCAGCAGCCTCACCTGCCATACCTGTTCCCTTAGCACTTCCCATGCCTGATAAAAATGTTGCAAGAGCCATAGCTAGGACTCCAAAAACCATTCCGCCGTTTTGAACTAAAAATTCTGTCATTTTCTTTCTCCTCTATTAATTATTATTTCTTTAGTATCTTCTAACATTTCTCTAAATTTAACTCCGCCACCTTCGTAAAACTTATTAAACATTTCTACATAGATTAGTCTTAGACTGTGGACGTAGGCTGACAAGTAGGATAGGAACATATTAAATAATTGGAATACAACAAAAACAATTATTCCGCCTATTATACCTCCTATGCCTCCGTCAAAGAGCATCTTAACAATTACGTTTACTGCATAGGCTACAAAGCCTCCTGATAGAACTAGGGCCATAAGTCTAAGGAAGGATACAAAGTCTCCTACCCAAGAAGTAATTCCGTATAGGTCATAAACCCCAGATCCAATCCTGCCTCCGATAGATTTAGCATCACGTCCTGAGAAAAGGACTATGCCAACCATACCTATACCCATTAGGTAGAGGCCAATTTTGTTTTTGCTTAAGCCGTAGTAGATTGGACCACCAACAGCCATATACCAAAACAATACATCATAAACAGCATCCATTGGCTTGCCATCTCTGATATACATATAAGCCTTCATACCAAGGGAAATAAACAAGGCAAGTCCACCGATTATAAGACTCATGATGATAAGGGTGTTTATATCATTTTGGGTATCAATCCAACCAAATGGCACATCAATGATGCCACCAAAGACTGAACCAAAGATAAAGCCAAAGACACAAGCCGAAAGGGAAATACCCAAAAATAGCTTGACCATTTTTTCGGTTGACTTTGGAAAATCTTTTAGCTTAAGAGCTGCAATAGTTCCTATAACACCTAAAAGTCCATAACCTAAATCGCCTATCATAAATCCTGTAAATATGGTATAAAAGATTGCCACTAATAAAGATGGGTCAAACTCATTATATTTAGGTAAAGCATAGGTTTCTACAACCGACTCATAGGGTTCTACTATTTTATTATTTTCTAAGATTATTGGAACAAGTGGGTCATCTCTCTCTGCTTCTTTTATATCTAGGATAAATTTATCACCTAAAACTTCGCCGAGATCCTTTTTAAACCTCTCTGTCATACTTGTTGGTAGGTAGCCTTCTATCACATCCATGGACTTGGTTTTTAAGAAAAATTCAACGCTAGCTTCCTTCTTTCTTTCATTTCCCAAATAGGACTTATAGACTTGAAAATCCTCCATATACTTAGAGAAATCAGCAATCTCTGCCTCTATCTTTTCTATATGAGATTCTACTGTTTTCTTTTCAGCCTCAAGTGATTTAAGACTTTCTAAAACAGAACCTTCTGCCCTAACCTTAACCCTCACAAAACCAAATTCTCTAAGGATTTCTTTAAATTCTTCTTCATCATCAAGGGAAGCTATGGCCACTATGTAGCTTAACTTATCAGCTTCGCTAAAACGATATACCAAGGACTCCTCTAGGTGGTTTTCTACCAGGGTTTTCCTTAGTGAGTCATAGAATTGACTTGAAATTGACCCCGTCTCTACATAAATTCTCTTTGAATCATAGAGGCTATTGAGGTTAATATCTATGTCCTTCCATGGCCTTAAATCATCAATTTTTTGGCTTAAGCCTTGTCTTTTATCAACCAGGCCTTCCCTTTCTTTAACTAGCTTAATCAACTTGTCATAAATTAGGTTAAAATCGAAATTACTTCCTGCCTTATAAACCCTATCAAGGTCCATTCTTTTAAGATCTGATTTAATATCACCATTAAACTTATTTACAGTTTCAATACTGTAGGCAAGCTTCTCCAAGCTCTCATCAAGGGCATTTAATTTACTTTCGTTTTTAACTTCTTTTAGATAGGACTCGTCCTCGCTAACTTCTAGGTCGTTAAAATGCACATAGTTAAAATTTTGAAGAATATTTAATAGGCTACTACGCTTTTCCTCAAAGCTTAGAAGATTAAATTTATTCATCTTAACTATCGCCATTATTCACTATCCTTTCTACAAGGGAATCGACAGTCTTAGAGACCTTATCTAGGTCAATTTTCTTGATTTCTTCTGCTTCTTCTCTTGCTTTTTCTAACACTGGTTTACTTTTTTCAAGGGCCTTGAGCTTAGCTTCTTCGATAAGTTTCTTAGCTTTGATTTTTGCTCGATTAACCTCGTCTTTGTAGGATTCATCAGCTTTAATCTTGGCTTCTTCGATTAGCTTTAAGGCTTGCTCTTTAGCCAAATCAAGCTCCTTATCTGCCGACTCTTCAGCAGACTTTACTTGATTTAAAATGTCATCAGTCATAATTCACCCCCTAATACTAATTAAATTATATCATATTTTTACCCAATTCGGGTATAGTCTAGACAAAATAAGACTTATATTTTGTAAAGTAAAAGGAAACCATATGAAAAAAAGTTTAGAAATCCTCCTAATCCTCTTAATTCTAACCGGATGCAGGCAAGAAGAAAAAAATATAAATGAAACCTACGCCCTAGAGCAAGTTCAACAATTTGAGAAAGACGATAGTCTTTACACAGGTGAAAGACTCATAGCTTATCCTTCATCAGTAAAATCCAAAACAGACTCATATCCTAAAAAAGACTTGGATAACCTAGATTATAATAAAGAAGTAAGGATGGGTAATATTTTTTTTAGAATTCCAAATAGGTGTGCAATTTTCAAAAAAGACGACACTTATTTTATAGATTTCCCACTCGACCTATCTTACAATGTCCTAATAAGTTTTGAATCGATAGATAATGATGAAGATTTAATAAGTTTGGCTGATAAAATAATTAAGGAAAAAGTTCTAAATAAAAATATTAGCTCAAAGCCAATTAGAAATAAATTTACCAATCTCGATAGTGCTTATTTTACCAGTAAAGATGAGGAATTTACCTACACCCACTTTTTTATAAAGTCAGATAATTCAACCGTATATTTTGTAATCAAAGAAGATAAGACTAAAGCTGGTGGGAAAATTATGGCAGATATCCTAATGACCGCCTACGCTGCTGGTGATGATGCCTACGAAGTTAAAAAATCTTTTAAAGACTATAAGGATAGCCTCTCGATTTTTGCAACCAAGGAAGAAAAGTTTGCGGACCTTAGAGTAAAAATTCCAGAAAATTTCAATCTCCAGCAAGAAGGAGACGGTTTTAAATATTTCCTAGCTAGGGAAGATAATGAAGCTATAGGTGCTATCCTCATGAAAGAAGACAAGGTTGACGGAAGTCTTTATGATGCCTATAGCCTAAATTCAGGAGATTTAATCTACCCAACTTGTCTGGTAAATATGGGAAAGGTCAGCCTAAAAGACGGAATCTTAGATGGTGAAATTAGGCTCTACATGAAAGAGAATACCCTAACAGGCAAAAAATTTGTCATAAAAAGAAAAAATACCTACCTCACAATAATAGTAGTAGGTCCAATCGCCAACAAGTCCCTCGCCATTTCCATGGCTGATTCAATAAAAGAATCGATTAAAAAATAATGTTTCACATGAAACAAGGTCAGACCTAATATAAATAAAGGAGTTAAACATGCGTAAAATTTTAACTATTATTCTAATAATAAATATCTTAATCTATCTCTACAGGAGATTCATATTGAAAAGAAAAACCAAATATGATAAGTACAATATCTCGCTTATCTTGTTTTGGTATTTTATTATATTAATTTCAACTATCTAAGACAAAACCAGAGCAAAATATGCTCTGGTTTTATTTTTATAGGTCATCTTCAATTATTGATGATTTAGAGTAGGCTGTTACTTTTGCTTCAAAAAAGTCAGTCTTTACAGCATTTGGATCTGAATACTCATCTACCCATTTCATTGATTGAGGAATTTCTGTATAGCCCTCAAATAGTGGTTCAAAACCAAGTCCCTTGGCACGAAGGTTGCCTAGATATTTGATATAATCTTCAATCATGTTTGTGGATAGCCCTGCTATATTATCACCTATAGCGTACTTGCCCCATTCAATTTCTTGGCGAACTCCTTCTTTTAGCATTTCCCTGTAGATGTGGGTAGCTTCTGGTGTGAAGAGGTCTGGTCTTTCCTTTTTAAGGTCGTTAATCAAAGATCTAAATAGCCATAAGTGGGTATTTTCATCCCTGTTGATGTATCTAATTTCTTGGACAGTTCCTGGCATTTTGCCATTTCTCCCTAGGTTGTAGAAGAAAGAAAATCCTGAATAGAAATAGATTCCCTCAAGGATATAATTGGCAATTAAGGCCTTTACAAATTGGAATTCATTGTCTCTTTCCAAAAATTCGTTGTATTGGTCACCGATGAATTCATTACGTCTTAGGAGGTGGTCGTCTTCCTTCCAGAGGTATAAAATCCTTGTTCTTTCTTCTGGTGAACAAATTGTATCAAGGATATAAGAATAAGACTGAGAATGGATTGACTCTTGGTAGGTCTGAATTGACAAACAAAGGTTAATCTCATTTGCAGTTACATAGGTCTGTAGGTTTGGCAAATTAGCTGTCTGTATAGAATCAAGATAAGTCAAAAATGAAATAATCATGTCATAGGCTCTTTTTTCGTGCTGATCAAGATTCCTATAATCTTTGATATCTTGATTTAGATTTACTTCTTCTGGTATCCAGAAATTGTTCATGGCCTGTCTGTACCAATCGGATGTCCAGGTGTATTTTAGGTTGTTAAAATCGTTTAGATTTGTGGTATTACCTTGAATAATCTTTCTCTTAGCAAGGTCAATATCTCCATTTTCATTGAAAATACCACGTTTTTCGACTTCTTTTCTCTTACTTTCTTCCATCTCTACCTCCTAGGAAATGATATTTAATACAATAGATGAAACTATTGATAAAACTATAGATGCAAAAACCAAACTAAATAAATGGGAATCAATGTGGGCCCCATCAACAAATTTAAAAGCCAAATATAAAACAAAGGCACTGATTACAAGAGAAAATAAACCCAAGGTCAAAAAAGTGATAGGAAAGGCAAAAAACCTAAGAATAGGCTCAACCACTCTCTGAAGCAAGGTCAAAACAATCGCTGTAATAATAAGCGCCGAAGTCTTGTCAAATGAAATATGGCTGATAAAATTGCTCATCAAAAACAATGAAATAGCATTGGCTATAAATAAAATTAACAAAATAAACTCCTTTTTTCCATCCAAGACAAAATATTTTTTATCCAAGATGAAGTATTCTTATAATATTATTATACCAGATTATTATGGTTTTTATCAGAGATAAAGTATCTTTTTCTTCTTATCCGAAATAAGTTATCATTTTTCTTAATTCAAGATTATTTTTATCTTATATTGATTAAAGGTCATCTACATGACCCCTCCGTACAAAGGGGGAGCCCAGGGGAACGTTTCGCACGTTCCCCAACCCGCTCCCCCTTAGACCCCCTCCGGGCGACCCCTCTCGGGGAATAATGTGTTTGCCTTCGGCAAACTATTAATATAGAGGTTCCTTCGTTCATGTTGGACTATTTTCTGACTTTTTTGACATTCAGTCGGCTAAAATTTGATAACTCGCTATCGCTCAAACAATCAAATTTTTTGACGCCTCCTTCATTTACAAAAATACAAGGTCTTAAGTTTTTAACTCTTCGTATAAGAAAGATAAAACTAATTTAGCAATGTTTGGCTAAAGCCAAACGAGCCTGGCAAATCCTAGAACTTCGAAACTAATTATCTTCTTTATCAGGTAAAGATTTCTAATCAAGGATTGCGTTAAGAAAATCACTTGTTTGAGCGTAGCGAGTTTGCGATTTTTAGCAACCCGATGATTAGAAATCTGTGGGGAGATACATACTCTTAAACAAGGTAATTATCTCTAAATAAAAAAGCTTGTCGAAAAGGCAAGCTTCCTTACCCGCACTCCGCTAAGGAGCCGCTCGGGGGTGTAGCGGAAAGGGGGCCTGGGGGAACCCAGTGAGGGACCCTGCGGAAGGTCCCTTGGGGTTCCCCCAGATACGGAGCAGTCATGTTAATGACTGAGAAAATATAATAGATGCAGTCAATCTCGGATTGAAAAAAAGGAGGGCTTTTGGGAGCCCTCCCAAAAATTTATTTATCTTGGATAAATCCTACGCGGAGCAAGTATCACACTCTTCCACTTCTAGTGATTTTCCCCTCACATAGTAAATGCACTTTACTCCTGCTTCCCAAGCTGTTAGGTAAACATTTAGTATCTGTCTCATGGTGTATTCTGTGGTGATGTAGATATTTACTGATTGGGCTTGGT
>NZ_CAUPHG010000058.1:0-10947 GCF_963510915.1 uncultured Anaerococcus sp.
TGGATAGAAATAGGAGAGCCGCCACCAACAGCAACATCTCCTACAAAAATTTTTCTTGTTTCTTTACGCATATTCCCCTTCTTATCTAAATAAATTTACTATATCTTTAACTGAAACCAATATAATCAGACCAATTAACAAAAAGAATCCAACTATGGTAACTTTCTCTTCGATTTTTTTGTTGATTTTTTTGCCTGTAAGCATTTCAATCCCACTTGTCAAAAGTTTTGACCCATCAAGGGCAGGTATTGGCAAGAGGTTGAAAACTGCAAGGTTTACTGAGATATATGCCAAAAAGTAAAGTAGGCTTGTAAGGCCATTTTGGGCTTGGTTGCCTAATTCTTTTAGGACTCCAACAGGGCCTGATAGGGCTCCAAAGGCAAGTTTGCCAGTAAAAAGTCTTCCTAAAATTACAAAAATCATCTTTACATTTTTCCAAGTTTCAGTAAAACCTAGGCCTATAGCTTCTATAAGATTTGGCTTTTTCCTAGCAGGCATTATACCAATATAGGCATTGCCGTCCTTTACTTCAACCTTCAAATCTACAGCTGTCACTGTATCTGAACTTTGCCTAAAATACTCTACTGTAATAGGCTTTTTATAATCCTTATCCTTATAAAAATCAGAAATCGCTCCAGAAATATCGACAAATTCTTTGATATCCCTATCGCCGACTTTCCTAATCTCATCGCCAACTTCCATGCCTGCCTCTTTGGCTGGAGAATTTTCAGTAAAATCTCCAATTTTTGTTGTAATAATACCACTAAGCAGACCAACAACAGTGAAAACAAGGACTGCTATAATTAAATTTGCCACAGGACCTGCAAGGATGGTTAAAAACCTCTTATAGGCAGGAGCATTGTCAAAGCTCCTTGGGTCGTTTGACTCATCATCTTCGCCTTCCATAGCACAATAACCGCCAATAGGAATTAGCCTGAAGGAATAAGTAGTCTCTCCCTTTACCTTTGAATAAATAAGGGGACCCATGCCCACAGCAAACTCATTAACCTTTATTCCCGATTTTTTAGCCACAATAAAGTGGCCAAATTCGTGGAAAACTATCAGTAGCAAAAATAAAACTACCGCTAATAATATTCTCATTAATTCTCCTTAAAGTCTAGAAAAAAGATAAAGGACAGGTGCAATAAACATGATAGAATCAAACCTATCAAGGATGCCACCATGTCCTGGTATCAAATTACCAAAATCTTTAATTCCAGTTTGTCTTTTGATATAAGATGCGATGAGGTCCCCAATTTGAGACATAATCGCAGCTATAATTGTAAAAATAACTATCTCTCTAATATAATTTTCAAGGCCAAATTCGTGGCAGTAGACAATATTCAAAATTGTCGCACCGATAATGCCACCAAGAGAGCCTTCTATGGTCTTATGTGGACTGATGTGAGCCATCCATGCCATCTTGTGCCTACCAAAAAGGCTACCAACCAAATAGGCAAAGGTGTCTGATCCCCAAGCTGTTATATAAAGCATCCAAACATAGGATACATTTTTTATCCTCAAAATATGGGAAATCAAAAACGAAACATATAGCATGGCAAAGGCTGCCGCAAAGGCATCGTATAGACTATAGTGGCCTGTTAAAATAATATACATAAATAAAAATAAAACTGAAACCACAATAGATGCTATATAAATATCCGAATTATTTATAAAGGCTGCAACCATGATTATCCCATTTGTAAGATATAGGCACTTCATAGGCAAATGAAGATCAATCTTCCTCAAAGCCTTGTCTAGCTCGTGGAGAGCTATATAGGAAAAAGCTGCCACGCCAAGGGCAAGGGGAATCCTCCCCAAATAGGTAATCAATATTAAAAGTGTTAAAATTACAGCACCACCAAAGGCCCTGTTTAAAAACTTAATCATAAACCACCATATCTTCTATCTCTTTTTGTAAAAGCAAGGATTGCTTCCCTAAGGTCATCTTCTGTGAAATCTGGCCACAAAACATCAGTAAAATATAATTCTGTGTAGGCAAGTTGGTAGATTAAGAAATTTGAAAGCCTAATTTCACCACCAGGTCTAATTAATAAATCTGGATCAGACTGGCCTCTCGTATATAAATTATCTGAGATTAATTCTTCAGTAATATCGTCTATGGCATAGCCCTTCTTAATTATTTCCTTAAAGGCATGAACAATTTCATCCCTTCCCCCATAATTAAGGGCTATATTTACTACAAGTGACTTGTTGTCCTTAGTTTTTTCTATAGCATCAAAGCAAGCTTCTTTGGTCTTTGCAGGAAGTTTTGAAAGATCACCTAGAAAATTTAGACTACAATCTTCTTCTATAAGTTCTTTAAGTTTTGTGTTTACAAACTTAATTAATAAATCCATCAAAAAACCAACTTCACTAGCTGGTCTCTTCCAATTTTCTGTAGAAAATGCATAAAGGGTAAGGGTGTCGACACCAAATTTCTTACAAGACTTGGCTATCCTTATCACATTTTCTGCACCTTCCTTGTGGCCTGATGTCCTAGGTCTATTTTGTTTTTTTGCCCACCTACCATTGCCATCAAGGACAATCGCAATGTGGTTTGGTATTTTTAATTCCGTCATAAGTCCCCTTTTAAAATTCTTATGTCATTATACTCAAAGATGGGCAATTTATCTATGTGATTTTGGACCAAAAAAGCAGCCAGGAAAGCCTAGCTGCTTGTGATTTTATTTAATTTCTATCTTTTTATTGGTTTTTTCCTCCTTGCGTTTTGGAATTTCTATTTCTAAGATGCCATTTTCAAGTTTAGCATTAATATTTTCCTCATCTATATCTCCAAAATACATTGACCTTGTCATCCTTGTTGATTTTCTTTCCTTGTGGATGTAGTTTTTCTTTTCATCTGTATTTTCAGTTTGTGAGTTGACTGTTAGAGTAAGTTGTCCCCTATCAAAATCTATATCAATGGAGTCCTTTTCTATACCAGGCATCTCTGCTTCTACCAAAAATTTATCATCATCTTCTGCTACATCTAGCTTGAAAGAAGACTCGAATACGTTTGTTTCCATTGGTGAATTAAAGAATGAATCCACCATATCATAAAAATCATTGTATCTAGATAAAGAATTATTTTTTCTAATAAGATTTGCCATAATTATTCACTCCTTTATTTTTCATTAGCACTCTCTGTATTCGACTGCTAACTTCTTACATTTATAATATACTAGGAAGGTCAGAGAAAGTCAATTTTTTTCTGATATTTTTTCAAAAAAATAAAAGAGCCATAAAAGGCTCTAATTTCAAGATTTTTTAGCTTCGATTTCAATTACTTTTTTTACGCACCCATCATTAGAAGGAATTTCTGACTGATCTTTTTGAGGAATTTCTATATCTGGAACTGTATAGGTTGATTCTTCGATTGATTCTGTTTCCCTAAGACCTAGCTCGTGAGAAAATCTTAGGATGTACTTAGTATTTGGAAGTTTTACCATGGCTGGACTTGTCCCTATCCCATCGCCACCTGTCTTTTCTCCTATTATCATCCCAAGATCATTGTCCTTAAAAAAGTGGGCTGCATTTTGTGCTGAAGAATACACATCTCCATCTATGAGGAGATATAAATTTCCATTAAATCTATATTCATCACCAAAGTCACCCGTATTTTCAAATCCTGAATCATAGATGATGTGGGTATAGTTTTTCCTTATATCATCCATCATCTTCTTATCGGCTCTAAGAAAAGGAATATTTTCTTCCATATATTTAAAGTCTGACTCCTTAATCTTACTTATAGAACTCCTTAATTCCGGATATTGGGGATCATATTTAAAAACTTCATCTGTCCTAAATAAAATATATTCATGAGTTTCTTTAAAATCTTTTGTGCCAAGAATCATTGGATAAAGGTAATCACAAGTATAGGCAGCATTGCCCCCACCATTACCTCTGAGGTCAATAATTAGAGCCTTCTTATTTTTTGATTTTTTTAGATAAGTTTTTAGAAGGTCTAAATCTTCCTCAAAATCAGGTGTTCCTGGGTCAATCATTGACCTGATTTTTAAGTAGCCTATGTCCTTATTTATATCTTGGGTAATGAGATTTTTGGTAACAGCCTTAGATTCTTTAAAAATTTTATGGAAAAAACACGAAATTTTTGTTCCAAACAAATAATTAATCAAATCAACATTAACCTCTCCCTTTTCCTCCTTATTGGAAAGTACAAAGGTATCCTTCATATCGTAAACTTCCTCACTATCCAATAGATTAGTATGGTCATCTCCCAAGTCACCTAAAATCCTATTCATCTTGTCAAAAAATTCTTTATCTGTCCTTAAATTTTTTAATTCCTTCTTGTACTCATCACGATTTTTCAAAAAATCAGATGTCCCATTCCTATAAAAAAGGGCATAGTATTTTTCTAGGGTGTCAAAGGCATAGTCAAAGTCATTTTCAAAGGGACTTTGGTCTTTGGAATAATATTTAGGATCAACTTCATAGTCAAAATGCACCTTTTTATCTCTCAATATAAAAGATAAAGAAAGCCCGATTATTATCGAAACCACAAGACCTAAAAAAATTCTTATTTTTTTCATATTTCCCTCAATAATCAAGAACAGATAAGACTTCCTCAAAGGAAGTATCGCCTTCTAGGACTTGAATTAGGCCATTTACAATCATTGGTCTAAACTTATCCCTCTTTAGTTTTTCTTTTATTTCTTTGCTTTCCATTCCAAAATTTCTTAAAATATCCTTAAATTCATTATCAAGGCTCATAACTTCTTCTACTGCCTGACGCCCTCTATATCCACCATTGCAATATGGACACCCATTTGGACGAAAAATTTTCCTTTCCCTATCAACTTTGATATAAGATGACATTATTTCATACTCATAATCTGTCATCCTGTCGGCTTTTTTGCAATCACAAAGTTTTCTAACTAGCCTTTGACCTGCTAAAAGATTTACAGCTGACCTTATGAGATAGTCTTCTACTCCCAAATCTTTTAGTCTGATAAGACCAGCAAAAGCATTTCTCGTATGGGCAGTTGATAAGATTAAGTGACCTGTAATTGCTGCCCTAATTGCAATTTCTGCCGTTTGCCTATCTCTAATTTCGCCAATCATTATTATATCCGGGTCTTGACGGAGGATGGATTTTAGAATAACTGGATAGGTTAGGCCGATTTTTTCGTTGATTGAAATTTGGTTTATATTTTCAATCTTATATTCAACTGGGTCTTCGATTGTAATAATATTTACTTCTTCCTTATTGAGTTTTTCAAGCAAAGCATAAAGAGAAGTAGTTTTTCCAGATCCTGTTGGCCCTGTCATCAAAATTATGCCAGATTTTTTGCCTATGGCTCTTTCTAGTTTATCCTTGCTGTCATTTGAAAATCCCATAAGTCTAGCGTTTTTCATAAAAATATCAACAGAAAGAATCCTTATTACAATTTTCTCACCGAGAATAGTAGGCACAGAAGAAACCCTAAAGTCAATACCAGGAAAAGCCTCATACTGCATGGCCCTATCCTGGGGCATTCTTTTTTGGGAAATATCCATCCCACAGGAAAGTTTTATTTTTGAAGATAGCATATCAAAATATCCCCTCTTAATTTGCATAATATCAACAAGGGCTCCGTCTATCCTTAGCCTAATTTTTCCATAGCCATCTTCTGGTTGGAGGTGGATATCTGATGCAGAAAGGCTTACAGCCTTGCCTATTAAATTTTCTATAAAGCCGTCAATATCAACAGCTATTTGCCTTTGATCAAGCATTATACACTCCAATATTTATCATCAAGCGACCTGTACCTTACTGCTTCCAAGAGGTGTTTACTTGTTATCTCCTCACTTGCCTCAAGGTCTGCAATAGTCCTTGCCATTTTTAGGATTTTATTATAGCTTCTTACAGAAAAATTGTACTTATTAAAGGCCATCTGCCCAATTTTCTCAACTTCAGGACTTAGTTTGATATATTTTTTCATCTGCCTTGTGGATAATAAAGCGTTGGTCTTTATCTTTTCGTCCTTGTACCTCTTAGCTTGGATTTCTCTTGCCCTTACCACTTCGCTTTTAAGTTCAGCAGAAGACTTTGACTTCGTATCATCATGCAAATCATCGTATTTGACAGGCCTTATCTCAATGTGGATATCAATCCTATCTAATATCGGTGAAGAAATCTTGTTTAGATACCTTCTAATTTCATTGATTGAACAAGTACATTCCTTTAGAGGGTTGCCATAATTTCCACATGGACAAGGGTTCATTGCAGCGATTAAAATAAAATCTGAAGGATATTTCACACTTGCTTGGGCACGAGCCACGTTTATTTCTTTGTTTTCGAGAGGCTCTCTCAAGGCTTCAATTACATTTTTTTGATATTCTGGAAATTCATCTAAAAACAAGACTCCCCTGTGAGCTAGGGTTATCTCACCCGGTTTTGGAACAGAATGACCACCACCTATTAGGGCAACTTGACTTGATGAATGGTGGGGAGCCCTAAAAGGCCTTGCACTTACCAAATGTCCCCTGTCTAAAAGACCCATTATCGAATAAATCTTGGTCACTTCTACCCTTTCCTCAAAACTCATGTCTGGTAGGATGGTTGGCAGGTGTTTGGCAGAAAAAGTCTTACCTGATCCTGGAGGACCCACCATTAGCAAATTATGACCGCCAGCCGCCGCTATTTGAAGTGCTCTTTTGAGATTTTCTTGACCCTTTAAATCCTTAAAATCCAAATCATAAGAAATTTCCTCATTCAAGAGGGCTGGATTTATCTTATAAAAATCCTTCTTCAAATCCCCATTCAAAAAAGCCACAACATCATTTAACTTATTGAATGGATAGACCTCGATATCAGAAATTATCGCACATTCTTCCTTATTGTCTTCTGATATAATAAATTTAGTAAAACCTTGCTCTCTCATAGAAATCACCATAGCAAGAGCACCTCTGATTGGCAAAATCCTACCATCTAGAGATAATTCACCCAAAAAAATATAATCATCATAGGCCCTATCAATAACTCCCATCGAGCTTAGAAGAGAAATTGCAATCGGCAAATCAAGCTGGGTTCCCTCTTTCTTTAGATCTGCTGGAGATAGGTTTATAGTAATCCTCCCAGCGGGAAACTTGTAGGATGAATTCGCAAGGGCAACCCTTACCCTATCTTTGGATTCTTTTATAGATGAATCAGGCAAACCAACTATATTAAAGGCTGGCATGCCTGATGTAATATCGCTTTCAACTTCCACTAACCTGCCCTCAAGGCCAATTAGGGATGTGGTATTAGTTTTAGAATACATTACTCCTTCCTTTCTTATACTAATTATAACATAAAATTTAAAATTTCTTGCCTTAATTAGGCAAAATAAAACTCCCACCGGCTGGTGGGAGAAAGGAGAAAAACACCGAACATAGGAAGTTCTGGTATTGTATGTTTATTTTTATCTAGTAGGAACAATTAGACCGTAGTCGCCTTTTTTCCTTTTATATACAACCCTTACTTCCATGTCGTCTGCGTCTTCATAAACAAAGAAGTTGTGGTTTAACAATTCCATTTGAAGGATAGCCTCTTCTGCACTCATTGGCTTAACTGGGATAGTTTTTTCCCTAGCTATCTTGATTTCTTCTTCTTTTTCATCTATCTGAGTTTCTTGGTCAAAGGCTTCAAACTTGATGCTATCGCCTGTTTGTCTGCCCCTTTGGAGTCTGGTCTTATGTTTTCTTATTTGTCTAACAAGAGCATCTATAACCCTATCGATAGCATTCTCATAAGTTTCCTCAAAGGCTTCTGCTCTCAAGATTGCGCCACCATTCAAAAACATAGTAGCTTCAAGCTCATAGCCAACGCCTTCCTTAGCAAACTTTAGATCCATATCTTCTTCATCATGGAAATATTTATCTAACCTATCAAATTTCTTTTCTGACTCGATTCTTATATCTTCTGTCAAGGTGAAATTTTTAGCTTTGATATTTAGTTTCATAATGCCCTCCTATATTTAGTTAGCACGGTGCTAACTTTTATATTTATTATATACCCAAAAACCTTTTCCTTAAACTTTATTAATAAAAAAATTTTTATATGATATAATAAAACCATCCCCAAAAGAAAGGGGGTGGTGCCAAATGGGGACCTTATTTGATATAATTATTACAATTGTATCTAACCTAATATTGCCTTTGTTGAAAGACATAATTTTCGAATATCGGAAAGAAAGTCGCGACAAAGAAAGTAAAAAAGAGTAGTTCACAGCTACTCTTTTTTGATGCCCTTATGGGGACCATTAACCTAATATCACAAAGTTTGCGCTTTGCGGCTTTTTTGATGGATAAGAGGTGGCTTCTCTCACCTATATTATATGCTAATTTAGGGATTTATTCAAGCTAGCCTACTTCTTACATTTATCCCCCAGCTCAAAAGGGTATAGTTATAATATAAAAATAAAGGAGATTTTATGACTAAAATTAACGACTTATTTGGCTATGAATTTCTTTCTGGAATTCAAGTTTCTAATGATAATAACAAAATTGCCTACAAAAAGACCCAGGCAAACTTAAAAGACAACAAATACGATGCCGACTTATATATTTACGATAAAAAGCTAGAAAAATCCTATAGGATTACAGACAAAAAATCAGCCAGCCTTTACACCTTTGATGGTGAAGCTAACTTAATTTATAAATACGACTCTGATGATTCTTTTGATTATTTTTATAAAAATGATGGCAATGGCATAGGAGAGCTTGTCTTTAAACTTGATAAGGATATAAAATCTATAAAATGCCTTAAAGATGCTACCTACCTAATATCTGCCAGCCCAAAAAAGACCGAAGAAGAAAAAAAGGCAGAAAAAGAGAACGAAGCCTACGAAGAAGTCACCACTCTTCCTTTTTGGCTAAATGGCGCAGGCTACCTCAAGGAAGAAACTGTCTACTACTACCTTTACGATCAAAGGGCTGACAAACTTACAGAAATCCTAAAATCAGACAAGGATAATGAAGTCCATGGCCTAGATATAAACAAAGACCTAGATAAAATTGCCTATGTAAAGGGCCATACTGACCCAAATGGTGTCATGGAATTTCTTGAATCTATAATTCTAAAAGACCTTGCGACAGGCGAGGAAAAAGTTCTTATAGAAAAAGCTTATTCAATCTACACCCTAAACTTTATCGAAGATAGGCTAATTTTTGTTGGTACAGACATGAAAAAAGGTGGAATTAATGAGGACGCTTTTATTTACCAAGTTGACTTTGATGGCAATCTAAAAATGGTAAATGATGAAAACTTCGATAAGTCTTTTGGCAATTCTATCGGTACAGATGCTAGGGCTGAGGGCAACAGGACCTTCCAAGTCCATAATAAAAGACTATATTTTATCGCAACTGAATTTGAGGAAGCAAAACTATATTCTATCGACCTTGCTGGAGATTTAAGGCTCGAAATTCCTGGTTGCATAGAAGGTTTCTTTGTGACAGATGAGGATATTTACTACCTAGAAATGGGAGCTGACCACCTTGCAGAACTTAAAATCAAAAATAAAAACCAAATCCTAGTAGAAAATAAAATTGAAAATGTCCTTCCTATCGAAGAATTTACCTTCCATTCAAATGGTGATGAATTAAGGGGTTATGTCCTCTTGCCTAAAGACTTTGATAAAAATAAAAAATACCCAACCATACTTTCTGTTCACGGTGGCCCAAAAACAGAACTTTCTGACATTTTCCACCACGAACACCAAATGCTTGCCTCAAATGGCTATATAATTATTTATACAAATCCACACGGCTCAAGCGGTAGGGGTGTGAAATATTCTGACATCAGAGGTCGCTACGGCGAAATCGACTTTGATGATTTGATGAATTTTGTAGACCAAGCTATTAAAAAATACCCACAAATAGATGCAGACAAAATGGGAGTCTACGGTGGTTCCTACGGTGGTTTCATGACCAACTGGACAATAGGCCACACTGACAGATTTAAGGCAGCTGTAAGCCAAAGGTCAATTTCAAACTGGACAAGTTTTTACGGAGTATCTGACATCGGCTACTACTTTGCCACAGACCAAACAGCAGCAGATCCTTGGGAATCTTTAGAAAAAATGTGGGATCAATCTCCAATCAAATACGCTAATAAAGCCACAACCCCTACCCTCTTCATCCACGCTGACTGCGATTACCGTTGCCCACTCGAGCAGGGTATCCAAATGTATGCTAAACTAAAACTCAATGGAGTAGACACAAGAATGGTAGTCTTTCACGGAGAAAACCACGAACTATCAAGATCTGGCAAGCCAAAAGCTAGGATAAAAAGGCTTACAGAAATCAAAAACTGGTTTGATAAACATCTGAAAAATGAAAATAAAAAAGCATAAGTTCATAGATTTTTTAAAAAATTTCATAAATAGGCTCAAAACTCAGGACATAATGACCTACGCATCTGCCCTGTCTTTCTACTTTCTCCAAGCATCCATCCCCCTAATGATGGTCTTGGTGTCTGTAGTATCGACCTTTCTAAAGGGAAATGAAGACATAATCTATGAGTTTTTGAACCTCTTTCCCAAGTCAACTGCAGAATTAATAATCAAGGCCCTAGACATTATGTTTGCCTCCAGCCAATCTGCAGCAGTGACCACATTAACCATCCTCTTTGCCCTTTGGTCTGCGACAAGCGGAGTTGACAAGCTAATCATGGCTATAAACCACGCCTACGGTCTGACCCACCAATCCAAGGCCATCAAGCAAAGGTTGATGAGCATCATCTACACAGTCATTTTTATAGCCTTTATCATGTTTATGCTAATATTTCAAATTTACGGACCTACTATCCTAAAGATTTTAGATAGCAAAATCCTAAATATAACAGAGAAATTTTTTGGCGATAATTTGGAAGCTATAATCGACTTCCTCTCATCACCAATCTTTACCATCCTCACCCTAGCTGTCCCTCTTCTGATAATGTCAGCTGCCCTCGGTATCTTATAT
>NZ_CAUPHG010000059.1:0-10848 GCF_963510915.1 uncultured Anaerococcus sp.
TCCAAACTTTTTTGACATTCAGTCGGCTAAAATTTGATAACTCGGCTAAAGCCTCAAACAATCAAATTTTTATACGCCGACTTCATTTTCAAAAATTCTAGGTCTTAAGTTTCTAACTCTTCGTTTTTGAGTGCATAACACATCTAGCAATGTTTGGCGAAAGCCAAACGAGCTTAAGACTTTCTAGAACTTCGATACCATTTCTCCCTTTTATTGGGTAAAGATTTCTAATAGAAAGCCTCGTTAAGAAAACTGATTGTTTGAGGCGAAGCCGAGTTATCAGTTTTTAGGGGCTTAAATATTAGAAATCTCTGGGTAAATACACCAACTAAAACAAGGACGTTCTCTCTACTAAAAAAAGCTTGCCGATAAGGCAAGCTTCTGCTTCCGCACTCCGCATAAGGAGCCGCTCGGGGGGGTGTAGCCGAGAGGGGTTTAAGGGGAGGAGGGTGAGGGACCCTGCGGAAGGTCCCTTGGGCCTCCCCTTTTTACGGAGTGGTCATGTAAATGACCTAGAACATTTATAAGATACAGTTAATCTCGGATTAACCAAAGAATATAATTTATCTAGGATAAAAAACTAATATTGACTAAGGTCTTGGACCTTATCTAATTTTTCCCATGTAAATTCAGCCTCTGTCCTACCAAAATGTCCGTAGGCTGCGGTTTTTTTGTAAATTGGGCGTCTTAGGTCTAGTTTGTCTATTATAGCACCTGGTCTAAAGTCGAAGTTTTCTTCTATAATTGCTTTTAATTTTTCGTCGTCATATTTGCCTGTGCCGAAGCTATCTACAAAGATTGCAAGCGGTCTTGCTACACCGATTGCATAGGATACTCCGATTTCTAATTTCTTTGCAAGTCCTGCTGCCACCATGTTTTTGGCAGCGTACCTTGCCATATAGGCTGCAGATCTGTCTACCTTTGTTGGGTCTTTTCCGGAAAATGCTCCGCCGCCTGCCTTTGAATATCCACCGTAGGAGTCTACGATGATTTTTCTACCTGTAAGGCCTGAATCTCCCTTTGGTCCACCGATTACAAATTTACCGGTTGGGTTGACGTAGATTTTTGTTTTATCGTCGATTAATTCTGATGGCACAACTTCTTTGATGACTTTTTCTATTATGTCTTGGCGGATTTTTTCCATTGGAATATTGTCTTTGTGTTGGGTTGAGATTACGATTGAGTCGAGCCTTACTAGGACATCATCATCGTATTCTACAGTCACAAGGCTCTTACCATCTGGTCTGATATAGTCGATTATGCCTTCCTTGCGGACTTGGGCAAGTCTTTTCGCCAAGTCTTGGGCGAGTTTTACTGACATTGGCAAATATACTTCTGTTTCATTATCTGCATAGCCGAAGACCATTCCCTGATCACCTGCGCCGATTTTGTCATAGTCGTCATGACTTTGGTCGTATTCACTTGCCTTATCAACTCCCTGGGCTATATCTGGTGATTGGCTATTTATTGATGTTAGGACTGCTACATTTTCATAGTCAAAACCAAGACTAGGATCAGAGTATCCTATTTCTCTTATAGTTTCTCTTACAACTTCTTCTATTGGCACATAGGCTTCAGTGGTCAGTTCACCTACAACGAGGACTAGACCTGTTGTAGTGATACATTCTGCTGCCACTCTAGAATTTGGGTCTTCTTTTAGGCAGGCATCCAAAATCGCATCTGAAATTTGGTCGCAGACCTTATCTGGATGGCCTTCAGTTACTGATTCGCTTGTAATAAATTTACGCATCTATTTCCTCCAAATAAACTATGGCTCTTGCTTCTATCCCCTCGCCTCTGCCAGTAAAACCAAGTTTTTCACTAGTAGAGGCCTTGACTGACACATTTTCTATATCAGTTCTTAGGTGTTTTGCAAGTAACTTTACAATTTCTTCTCTTTTTGGGGCAATCTTTGGCATTTCACAAATGACAACAGAGTCGAGATTGCCAATTTTGTAGCCCTTTTCATACATTTTCTCCACCACCCTATCTAAAAGGTCAATGGAATAAATATCCTTGTAGGCAGGGTCAGTATCTGGGAAAAGATTGCCAATATCTGGCAGAGCAATGGCTCCCAAAATAGCATCCATTATAGCATGAGTGAGGACATCTGCGTCTGAATGACCCAAAAGACCAAGGTCATGGTCAAATTTTACCCCACCTAAGATTAAGTCCCTGTCTTTTACTAATTTGTGGACATCATAGCCAATTCCTACTCTCAATTTTTCCCCCTTATATATGCCCCAGCGAAAATTATATCTTCCGCAGTTGTTATCTTAATATTAGAATATTCACCCTCTACGATTTTTACTGGTTCACTCCTATCAAAAAATTCAAACAATTGGCTATCGTCAGTGATTTTAGCTTCTGATTTGAAATATTTTTCGTAGAGTTTTTTGATAAGTCTAGTGTCAAAGGCCTGGGGTGTTTGGATATTGTAAACAAATTCCCTATTTGGGGTGAAATCTACCTCCCCAACTTCATTTGCAACCTTAACTGTATCCTTAGATTTAGTTGCAGCAATGGCTGCCTTGTAGGTTTCCATCTCTCCTAAAACTCTCAAAAAAAGATCCCTAGAAGCAAAAGGTCTTACTCCGTCATGGCTTAAAACCAAATCAGAATCGGGATTTAGGGCAGACAAGCCCTTGTAAGTAGATTCTTCCCTGGTTTTACCACCTGCAACCATTTTTATTCTAGGATCCCTAAAAAGAGATAAAATCTCGGTTGCAAGAGTCATATCTTCCTCTCTTACAACCAAGATTATCTCGTCAAATTCGCTTATATTAGTGACAGTTTCAAGACTTAGTTCTAGAATTTTTTTGCCCCCTACTTCTAGATAAGGCTTATTTATCGTAGAACCCATCCTAGTTCCTGAACCTGCGGCAATAATTACTGCCGATAAATATTTTCCTTTATACATCTTCCGCCCTTACAAAAATCATCCTACCAGCTGATGTTTGAAGCACTGATGTAACCTTAGCCTTTATAGTCTTATCTATCAGGTCTTGGCCATCTTCAACAACAACCATAGTTCCATCTTCTAGGTAGCCTACACCTTGGTTTTTGCCCTTACCTTTTTTGATGACTTCTATTTCCATCTTCTCGCCTGGGATTACCACAGGTTTTAGGGAATTTGCTAGGTCATTTATATTTAGGATTGGGATTCCTTGAACATCTGCAACCTTATTTAGGTTGTAGTCGTTAGTAAAGACTTTGGCTCCTAGGTCTAGGGCTAATTTTAGGAGTTTTGCATCAACTTCCTTGATATCCTTATAGTCCTTATCTATGACTGTAAGCTTGATTTTGTCAGATTCTTTAATTTTATTTATTATATCAAGTCCCCTCCTACCTCTTTCTCTTTTGAGGTCATCTGGAGAATCTGCTATATGTTGTAGTTCTTCTAGGACAAATTCAGAAACAATCAACTCCCCTTCAAGGAAGTCTGTATTTATAATATCCAAAATCCTACCATCAATTATTACTGAGGTATCCAATACCTTGGGACTTGCTGTTAGGTTAGACCTATCGAAAAATTCTCCCCCGTTCTTGCTTTCTGACCTAGACCTAGTCAAGAGAGCTATAAGATCATCAGAATTTTTGTAAGCTAGTTTCCAGCCCAAATAACCAAATCCAATATATAATAAAATAGATAATAGCACAAAAAATGAATTTCCCATAAATGGTAGGGATAATTTGGTAATTGGTGTAGAAACTAGGGTTGCTATCAAAGATCCTAATATAATTCCTATAACGCCTATAACTAGGTTGGCAGCAGGCAACTTGCTTGCCTTCTTTTCAAACCTCAAAAGACTCGCTGCTGCTATTTTTGATATTGGATCAGTTGCGAAATAAAAAATTATTGCACATAGAGCTGATGAAATGACTTTTGCCCACAGAATTAATTTGCCGCTATTAGGGACAAACCCAAAAGCGGCGTTAACTATTCCGAAGACAACTATGCCAAGAACAGCTCCGATTAGTATAAAAACTAATCTGATTACTCTCTTCATAAAATCTCCTTATATTTAAGACTATAATCCTATAGATTCGTCTATCATTTTCTCTGCTTCTTCCTTGGCTAGGGAACCTGCCATGACAAGTTCACTGGCAAGGATTCTCCTTGCTCTGTTTAGAAGCTTTTTCTCAGTTGTTGAAAGTCCTTTATCACTGTCGAGGATAGCTAGGTTTCTGACCATTTTCGCTATCTCAAAGATATCGCCAGTTTTTAGAATCTCCTGGTTATCCCTGTATCTCTTAGTCCAATTTGAATTCATTTCAGTTGGCTTATCGTCAAGGATTTCTAGAACTTCTAGACCTTCTTCCTTGCTTATAATAAACCTAATGTTAGCATCTTTCATGTTTGTAGCAGGTATTGATATATCCATCTCACCAATGGGCATTTTTAGGATATAATACTCTCTTTCCTCTCCCATGAATTCTATCTTTTCAATTGCATTAATGACCCCTGCACCATGCATTGGGTAAACTATCTTATCGCCTACTTTAAACATCATAACCTCCTAGGTTTCTCACTTATACTATACCATAATTTTGAGATTACGCTTATGCTAATCGTTTACTATATCACAAAAGAAGTCCCATTTCAATCAATTAGGCCAGTTTTCACATTAACCCTTTGACCAACAACTTCAATTATGCAGTCAGTAGTTTTGCCTCCAAATTCTCCATCAAGCGACCAAGAAACTTGTTTTTCAGTCTTGATTCTAATTTTCTTAACCTGTCTTTGTATAACAAGATCACTTGATTCACCTGTTGACAAGGATTGGATAATCTTATTTAAGTCCACAATTGATTCTGGTTTTTTTACCAAAGTTACCTCAAAAAGCCCATCAGTAAGACCAACCTTGTCATCAAAGAGGTTAAATCCTCCAACAGACACAGAATTCGATACCATAAAATGGATAAATTCGTCATTTATCAATTCATCATCAAATTCAATTTCTGCTTTGTAGGATTGCATAGATTGGATTGGAAGGAGCTTTTTGATGCCCTCAACTATGTAGGCCGAACGGCCAATTATATTTTTGACATCCTGATCAGTTGAAAAACTAATATCAGAAAGGGCCCCAAAGGCTGCAACATAAACAAAATACTTGTCGTCAATCTTGCCAACATCAATCCTCTTAACCTTTCCTCTGACAGCCGTTTTGGTTGCCTTTTCTATGTCTGATGAAATATTTATTGTCTTTGAAAAATCATTGGTAGAACCTGTTGGTATATAGGAAATAATTGGGTCTATATCTGCCTTTAAGGCTCCAGATACAGCCTCATCCAAGGTTCCATCTCCACCTGATATTAAAATTTCATCAAAGTCCTTACCATATTTTTCAACAATCTGCCTGCAATCACCGGATTTTTGTGTGGCGTAGACTGTAGGAAATATAGACTTTGAAGATAAATATTCAATTATTCCAGACAATTTGTCATTGATGGCCCTTTGACCAGAATTTGGATTGTAAATAAATAGTATTTTTTTCATACTTTTAATTCTTTCTTTTTATTTTATATTTTATAACCTTAAATCTAGGTTAAATGGATAAATTCCTCTTGCTTATTGGTTTTGACTAAAAACTTCTTTGTCAGTTTTATTATAGATTATAAAACCAGCTATCTTTTGCCCATCCGGACTGCCTTTTTTTGCTATTTCTATGAGCCTGTCGTCATTTTCGAGACTCTTTATCGGACAACCTGGTCTATAGAGAACATAGTCCGATTCTGAATTTAGTCCTAGGGCAAAATCCACATGGTAGCACATTTTGTTATAGACACCTTCCTCTGTGGTAATTTTATAATCTCTTAAATCTAACTCATAACGATAATCATCAATAGCCTTGGTGATTTCAAAAATTCCTTTAAATTCCGAGGTATGAATTTCTTCTGCATCATAGCATTGGGCTATGTATGTTAGATTGTAGTCCTTGCCGTCAGCGGCGATTTTGCCTAAATAATCTCCCCTAAACTGGCCCTTATTTTCAAAAATTATCTTTGTTTGACCAGTCTCTTCACCATAGCTTCTTAAAAGAGTCTGACCCTTTAACTTTTCATATAAAAAATCCCTTATCGTTTCAAAGTCAGGCTCTTTATAGCCTTGCTCTTGGCTGTGATTTTTATTTTGATTTTCACCTTGAATATTACTTCCACAAGCGCTTAGACTTAGCAAAATAAGGACAAGTAATAATTTTTTCATATTTCAATATAGGCTCTAAAACCCCTGTCTTTGAAATAAGTGTCAGGACTATTGTAGTAAACAAAGACCCTATCGAAACGCCTGCTTGCAAAAAGTGCTCCACCGGCTTGTCTGATATCTTCTGGAGTCTTAATCCAAGATGTGGTTTTACTATCAAAACTTGCAATTTGAGATAAGGCTATATACTTATCTTCGCTTAAAATTTTGACTCCCATGGCTTCTAATTCTTCTTCTACGGATGAAGCTGGGGCATTATCTTTACGATTTTCCCTTTCTACTTTTCCATAGCAAAGACTTCTCCTGCCCTTTGGACTCTTTTCAGCCATGTCTACATAAACTAGTCCCTTAAAAATTTCAAGGTCAACAAGGTCTGGCTCCCCACCTGTTTCTTCCATTGCGAAAATCGCATCATAAAGGTCTGGATTGTTTAAAATAGATGACTTGACAAAGTCCCACTTGATTGATGGATGTCTGTCCATATTGTCTTTAAATCTCTTTTCTAATTTGTCAATAAAGGCTTTATCGTAATTTTCCACTAGCTTCTCCTTTTGCTTTCTAATAAGTGTCTCAGAGCCTGAATAGGTGCATGAAAAACCATGCGGGGTCCTGAGTATCTCATTACTTTTTTTATCATTTTTCTATGGTCATCATCATAGCAATGAATTTTGCAAGATGAACAAAAAGGCTTGGTGTCACCATGAGGACAAGCTCTAAGCTTTTTTGCCACATATGCCTTGAGATTTTCTTTCTTTATGTCTTCACTCTTGTGCCTATCATAGTATAGGTCAATCATGAAATCGACTAGGCCCTTTCCCCTATCAGATTTTTTCATTATTTATCGTCTGTTTCAGCAAGTTTTTTTAGGGCATCAAGGTCTGTTATATCATCTATACCAGCTTCTTTTAATAGACCCTTGATGGCTTCTGTATTTTCATTTATCCTTGCCTTTAGATCTTCAATCTTATTTGCTTGGTTTACTACAACTTTTTTGGGTTCATCCACATAGTAAACCTTGCCTGTCTTTGGGTCAAAACCAACTGTTCCTGCTGTATTATCTGCTATATCTATATCATTTCTATCTTTGTTGTCGTTTTTTTCTTCTAACATAAGTACTCCTTTATTCTTTACAGTCTTATTTTATCATTTTCTACCTATAAATTAAAGCTTTTTACTTTTTCTAGAACAATCCCAAGCCGGGACTAATCATCATTCTATTTTAATAATTTTTTTAGATATTGACCTGTGTAGGATTCTTTAACTTTTACAATTTCTTCTGGACTTCCAGTTGCAACTAAGTTTCCGCCCCCATCTCCACCTTCAGGTCCCAAGTCTATAATATAGTCTGAAACCTTGATTACATCAAGGTTATGCTCGATTACTACGACCGTATTGTTTTGGTCTACAAGCCTATTTAAAACTTCTATAAGCTTGTGAACATCTGCTGTGTGCAGACCTGTGGTTGGCTCATCGAGTATATATAGGGTTTGGCCTGTTGAAACCTTGGCAAGCTCTGTTGCAAGTTTGACTCTTTGGGCCTCTCCACCAGATAATTCTGTGGAAGGTTGGCCGATTTTAATATAGCCAAGACCCACATCATAGAGGGTTTGGAGTTTTCTCACAATGGAAGGCTGGTTTTCAAAAAATTCAATTCCTTCCTCAACAGTCATATCAAGGACTTCAGAAATATCCTTGCCCTTAAATTTCACTTCAAGGGTTTCCCTGTTATATCTCTTGCCATGGCAAACTTCGCAAGGCACGTAAACATCTGGCAAAAACATCATATCAACCTTAATTGTTCCATCTCCCTTACAAGCCTCGCACCTGCCGCCCTTGACATTGAAGGAAAATCTTCCCTTTTGGAAGCCCTTCATCTTGGCTTGGTTGGTCATGGCAAAAACGTCACGGATGGCATCAAAAACCTTGGTGTAGGTCGCTGGATTTGACCTTGGTGTCCTGCCTATCGGAGATTGATCAATGGCTATGACCTTATCAATCTGATCAAGACCCTTGATTTTCTTGTGGGCTCCAGCGTGAACCTTAGACTTGTTGATTTTCCTGGTTGCCATCTTATATAAAATTTCATTTACAAGTGACGATTTTCCCGAACCAGACACACCTGTTACAGTTGTAAGAGTCCCAAGCGGGAATTTCACGTCAATATTTTTAAGGTTATTTTCTGCCGCACCGATTACTTCTATAAATTTATCCGAAGTCCTGCGTTTTTTTGGTACTTCAATCTTTTTTCTGCCCGCCAGATAATCTCCTGTGAGCGAATCCTTGCAGGCCATTATGTCAGAAAGAGAGCCTTTGGCGACTATTTCTCCGCCATGGATACCGGCCCTTGGGCCAATATCAACAATATAATCAGCAGCCCTCATAGTATCCTCGTCATGTTCTACGATAATTAGTGTATTTCCGATATCTGTTAGATTTCTAAGAGACTTAATAAGTTTATCATTATCCCTTTGGTGAAGACCAATCGAAGGCTCATCAAGAACATAGGATACGCCAACAAGTCCTGATCCAATCTGGGTGGCTAGCCTTATCCTCTGACTCTCCCCTCCCGAAAGGGTTGAGGCAGTACGGTTTAGGGTCAGATAAGAAAGACCAACGTCATTTAAAAACCTAAGTCTGCCCTTAATTTCCTTAATAATTAGCTCTGCAATTTGCTCTTTCATTTCAGAAAGTTTTAGATTTTCAAAAAATTCAATGGATTTGGCCACAGAAAGACGGGTTAATTCTGAAATGTTTTTGCCTCCGACCTTTATAGCCAAAACCTCAGGTTTTAGCCTATCTCCATGGCAAACTCGACACTCTTCTTCGCCCATATAGTCCCTAAACTTTTTCTTTTGGGCATCAGAATTTGTCCTTTGGTACCTATCCCAAATATTTTGGATAGCCCCCTCAAAAATCCCCTTATATCTTTTTTTCCCCGAAAAATGGGATTCAAAAATAAAGGACAAATCGTAGTCAGTGCCATATAAAATATCGTAGATAAGACCTTCTGGCGCATCTTCTAAGGGTGCATCATATGAGTACTTATAATGATCTGCAATAGCCCTTATAACTTCATAATAATATGTTCCCTTGGCAGATGTCGCATAAGGCTCGACAGCCCCTTGGTTTATAGACAGACTCCTATCTGGAATAATCAAATCCTTATCAACTTGAAGGTGAAAACCAAGCCCATTACACTCAGGACACATGCCAATTGGAGCATTAAAAGAAAACATATTTGGGGTAATTTCAGGCAGAGACACATGGCCTTCAGGACAAGCGAGTTTTGATGATAAAAGCATCTCATCTCCCCCAATTACATCCACAATAACAAGGCCATCTGCAAGACCAATTGTGGTTTCAAGAGAATCTGCAATCCTAGATTCGATTCCCTCCTTCATCTTAATCCTGTCTACAATTACAGAAATGTCATGCTTTTTATTCTTATCAAGGTCTATATCATCCTCGATTTCATACCTTTCCCCGTCAATAATCACACGGACAAAACCATCTTTTCTAATATTAGCCAGGGCATTTTTATGCTGGCCCTTCTTGCCCCTAATCACTGGAGCTAAAAGTTGAATTTTAGTCCCCTCTGGTAATTCCATAATCCTATCAACCATCTGGTCAACAGACTGGGCTACGATTGGTTTGCCACAAACCGGACAAAAAGCATCCCCTATTCTGGCATACAAAAGCCTGTAATAGTCGTAAATTTCAGTCACAGTCGCCACAGTCGAACGTGGGTTCCTGTTGGTAGTCTTTTGGTCAATGGAAATAGAAGGCGACAAGCCCTCGATTGAATCAACATCCGGCTTATCAATCCCACCCAAAAACTGCCTAGCATAGGACGAAAGACTCTCCACATAACGCCTTTGACCTTCTGCATAAATAGTATCAAAAGCAAGAGTAGACTTACCAGAGCCCGAAAGCCCAGTAAAAACAATCATCTCATCACGAGGTAGGGTAAGATCTATATTCTTGAGATTGTTAGTCCTTGCTCCTTTTATAATAATATTATTATTTTCTTTCATTACTTTCCTTTCAGTGTTATCCTAGATAACTTATTTTCTTTTCTTTTATATTAAATTATTCTTTATCTTTTATAGAATTACGATATTTACAGTTGAATATTCGTTCTAAGGGGGAGCCCAGGGGAACTTTCCGTATGTTCCCCAACCGGCTCCCCCTTAAACCCCCTTCCGCTACCCCCTCCAAACGGCCCCTTGGCAGGGAGCATGAGCAGTAGATTTCCTCTGGAAATCTTTTGTTTGTAGAGTTTACGCCCTTGTTTTAGTTGGACTAAATCCTAACTTTTTTGACATTCAGTCGGCTAAAAATCTCAATCTCGTCTGACTTTTATTTTTTATTTTAATCTTGGTTCACAGTAGTTACAATAACTTAACTAGCAGGTGGCTGTCAGTGAGACGCTCTCGGCCGCTTGGGCAGGCTCTTAACGCCTTCCTCATTTACAAAAATACTAGATAATGAGTTTTTTTCTTCTTCGTTCAAGAACAACTCCTATCTAGCAATGTTTGACGAAGTCAAACGAGCCTAGCAAATCTAAAAGCTCGAGATAAAATCTCTTCTTTATCGGGAATGATTTTTAATCTAGGGTTGCGTTAAGAAAACTGATTGTTTGA
>NZ_CAUPHG010000060.1:0-10797 GCF_963510915.1 uncultured Anaerococcus sp.
TAATAAACTGTCAATTTTTCATGAAAATTTACAGCCGATTTCATACTAAATTTTTTGCTCAATTAAAACATCCCTTAAAAAAATATTGATAATTGGGATAAGATTTGATCTCATTCACGTATTCTACTTGTCCACTTACTTGATGCATCTACCATTGCAAGATAAAAGCTTTTTTGTAGAGAATAGTCATTTGAAAATATGGTCTTGTTTTTTGTAACTTTTTTTAGTTGCCTATTGAAGTTTTCCATAGCATTTGTTGTATATATTAGCTTTATTATTCCTTCTGGATATTTAAAGTATGTGGATAGTTCTGCCCAGTTGTTTTTCCAAGAGCTTATACACATTGGGTATTTTTACCCCATTTTTCTTCAAAGATTCCTAGATTTGTTAAGGCTAAGTCTTCTGTTGGTGCTTTGTATACTGCTTTAGGTTTTTCATTAGTTCTTTTATGTCTTTGTATGACACATATTTTGTTTAGTTTCTTAGTCGATGGATTATGCATTTTTGGATTTCTGATTTTGGATATACTGATTCTATGGCTTGGCTAAATCCTGGTAGGTTGTCTGTTTATATTATTAATATATCTTCTAATTCTCTTTCTTTTAGCTTATTTAATACTAAAAGCCAATATTTGCTTGATTCATTTTCTCCTATCCAGGGTCTGCCCCTCGGGTACATTCCTAGTATCTCTTTAAAGCCTTCTATGTTGTAGCCTAGGGCAATGTATACTGCCTTTTTAACTACTATATTGTTTTCTCTTACATGATAATGTATGGCGTCTAAAAAGACCATAGGATAGATTTTTTCTAGTGGTCTATTTTGCCACTCTTCTATGGTTGGTAGTCTTTTGTTAGTTATTTTACTTATCATTGTTTCTGATATGCCAAAGCCATAGATATCTTTTATGTGAGTTGATATGTCTCTTGTTGTCATTCCTTTCCTATACATTGATATTATCTGATTTTCTATGTTTGATATGTCTTTTTCAGCTTGTGCCCTATAGGGTATATTTTCTTAATACTTGGGACTCGAAGGTACCTTCTCTATCTCTTGGTATGTTTAAGTCAATATTCCCGTAAGATAATCTAACTGTTTTTTTACTTGACCCATTTCTAGTATTTAGTGATAAGGGTTTTTCTCCATATTCATAGTCAAAATGCTCATCTAATTCTGCTTTTAAAAGTTCTTCCATTGTATCGCCTAGAAGGTCTTCTAGAGCTTCTTGAATATCTTGTGCACTTTAAGTCTGATATTCTTCAATTAACATTTTTGCTATTTTTCTTCTTTTTGTTTCTGGTCTTTTTCTTTGCATAAAAATTCCTCCTGATTAGTTTTTTCTTGCCCTAATCAGGAGGTTTCTATACACAAAATTTTACACAGTCTCATTGCATCCCTATTTATCGACTTAGATATTAAAGAGATACAATTTAAAATTACACTTTATTTAATCTTTTTATAATTCTACACTCAATATTTCATCACCAAGATTTACTTCAGTATTATCTGTTTCTTTAATTAACTTTATATCTTCTAAATTTGTAATCACTACAGGTGTCACAACTTCATAACCTGCATCCTTTATTAAATCTATATCAATATCAATTAATTCTTGCCCAGCTTTTATCCTATCACCATTTTTTATATGTGAACTAAAACCCTTTCCCTTTAGCTCTACTGTATCCATTCCAAGATGGATTAAAATCTCAACTCCCTTATCAGATGTTATCCCTATAGCATGGAAGGTATCAAATAACATGCTTATTTTGCCATCAACAGGTGAACATACTTTTCCATCTATCGGATCTATAGCAAGACCCTTTCCTAACATACCAGATGAAAAAGCCGGATCTTTTATCTGATCAAGCTTTAAAACCTTACCGCTAATAGGAGCCTTTATGATTTCTTCAACCAAATTCGCACTTTCCTTTTCTTGAGCATTATTTCCCTTAAAAAAATTACTCATAAAAGATTTTAAACTCATAACTACCTCCAATAATTATTTATTATTAAGTATACCCATTATAATAGTCTTGTAAATTTTTTTGAATATATAGTAACAAAAATTTCCTAGATATTTTCTGAAAACAATGGATTTTGAATCCTTAATTTTTTATAAAAATTATATTAAAATAGATTTAATTGGGTATAAGTAATGTATACTAAAATAAAAACAGACCTAAGAATCTTAGATAGATGTTTATAGGCCTATATAGAAATTTGGAGGAAAATAAATTATGAATATTACATTTGCAGGAAACAAGATCACTTTATTAGGCAAGCAAGTTGAAGTTGGTCAAAAAGCTCCAGCTTTTAAGGCTACAAAGAATGACCTTTCTGATTTTAATTCAGAAGATTTAAAGGGAAAAGTTGTTGTTTATTCTGTTGCTCCATCCCTTGATACAAGTGTTTGTGCTATCCAAGCAAAGAAATTTAGCCACGAAGCTCTTGAGCTTTCTGATGACGTTGTGATTGTTACAATTACTGAAGACCTTCCATTTGCCCAAAAAAGATTCTGTGCAAACGAAGATATCGAAAATCTAGAAATGGTATCTGACTACAAGGAAAGAGAATTTGGTGAAAAATACGGCTTCCTTATTGATGAGCTCAAGCTTCTTACAAGAGGTATTGTTGTAGTTGATAAAGAAGGAATTATAACCTATGTAGAATATGTTCAAGAAGTAACTAACGAAGTAAACTTCGACGCTGCCTTAGAAGCAGTTAAAAAATCACTTTAATATTAATAACCAATAGAAAGGATTTTTATGGATTACAGAAGATTTAAAAACAAGATAATCGCAAGGTTTGACAGGGGTGAAGAAGTCCACGAGGCTCTTAGAAATATCGCCCTCAAAGAAGACATAAAACTCGCATCTATCACTGCCATTGGTGCTACAGATGACTTTACTATTGGTGTTTATAAGGTAGATGATAAGTCCTATACAGAAAAGAATTTTAAAGGGATTTTCGAGATTCTAGGTATTACCGGTACCATTAGCACAAAGGATAGCAAATATTATCCTCACCTTCATATTTCAGTCGCTGATGATGAAGGACAAGGTTTAGGTGGCCACCTCATCAAGGCTCATATCAGTGTTACCTGTGAAATGGTTATTGATATAATTGATGGTTGGGTTGGTAGGAAAATGGACGAAGAAATCGGAATCAACCTCTTTAAATTTGATTAGTAAGTAAGAATACTTATAAAAAAGACCCTAGCTGGTGTAAATACCGGACTAGAGTCTTTTTTCTGTTAATTTTTCCCTTATTTTCTAAAACATCTAAAATCTAAGCTCATATCCCCTTTTTTTGACTTTGGAATAATAGGTAGTTGAAATAATTAGATTAGCTAGCCAACCTATTGGAACAGAGTACCAAACTATTCCTATGCCAATTTTGTATGCTAGGGTCATTGATAGGCTAACTCTGATAAATAAATTAACAATATTGGCAAAGGTGAATACTCTCACATCTCCTATCCCTCTCAAAACTCCATCAACACAATGCTTTGATCCCACTAGGATAAAGAAAAAGCTAATGAAGTCCAAATAGGCCTTGCCAGTTTCTATTGCTAGGCTTGAGGATTTTTCGTTCATAAAAAAGGCAATTATCGATGAATAATTCAATTTCAGTATAGATAAAACCATCATTGAATATACTCCGACCATGATAAGTGACGCCCTAAGTCCCTGGCTAATCCTAGCTTCTTTCTTAGCTCCAACATTTTGCGAAGTATAAGAAGAAAGGGCATTACCAAGGCTTGTGATTGGAACAATTATTAAACTTTCCACTCTGAAAGCTGCAGAAAATCCCGCTAGGATTTCAACCCCAAAAGAATTTACAACTGACTGGACAAGAAGTTGACCGATTGTAATTGTGGATTGTTGAACAATTGAAGGGATGGCGAGCTTTAAAATAAGACCCAGTTCCTTTTTACTAAAAATCCCCATGCTTTCTACCCTTATCTTTCCTAATCTTTTCACAAAGACAGCAAAGGATAGGACGGCTGATAGACCTTGGGCAAGGAGGGTTGCGTAGGCAGCTCCTGCAAGTCCAAAGCCCAAATCTCTTACGAAATACACATCCAAGATGACATTTAATACAGAAGAAAATATCAAAAAATAAAGGGGAATCTTCGATTCGCCAAGAGCCTGGTAGAGGGCCGATATGATGTTATACATAAACAAGAATGGAAGGCCATAAAAATAAATATTAAGGTATAAAACCGCCATATCTAGAATTTCTTCTGGTGTTTGGAGAATTGCCATCAATTTCTTTGAAAAAACCAAACCAAAAATCGAAAGACCAAGGGCAAGGACCAAAAATCCTATAATCGAAGTAAAAATCGCAGTCTTCATCCTCTTATAATCACGAGAACCAAAATATCTTGCAATTAAAACCGAAGCCCCAGCCCCACCGCCAACACCGATACAGATAAAAATCGTAGTCAAGGCAAAACTTGCACCAATAGAAGCAAGAGCAGCCTCGCCCACATATTTACCTACCACAGCCGAATCGACAAGGGTATATATTTGTTGAAAAAGTGATCCCACCACCATCGGCAAAGCAAACTTGCTAATAGCCTTAGAAGGCGAGTCGTTTGTTAAATAATGATCCATAAATTTTCCTCAATTTTCTAATCCAGAATAGTATATGATAAAAGAAATAAAAATCAATGTAAAACAAAAGATAGTAATACTTATTGTTAGCCTAATAATTTCATGATAATAGGTATTTTTATATTCATTTTGGGAGTCTTGGATTTTATGAAAAATAAGTAAGTCCGATTTGTATAAGACTTATAAAATATTTCTCAGATAAAAAGTAACTGGTGTTAAAATTTTTATTCTAAAACACCAGTTTTTTTAATCTTCGTTTATAAATATTTTGCATAGAGCTTTATATTAGCTCTTACCTATCTTTAATAGATAAAAATATCTGTAGATAATCTTCTATCGTGTAAAAATCTTTCTTTTAGGTAGTCAAAATTTTTGGGTTTGATATAGGTATCCTTTCTTTCAATTGCTACGACAGCATACCTATCACTGATATCCGAGCAAGTTGATAGGGTGATAATCTTATCATTTCTTGTAGGTAGAGGCTTGCCTTTGAGAATATTATTCTTCCTGATAAGGTTAAGATAATTTTCATATTCTAACCCATCATAAGAATAGGCCCTGTAGTTGGCATCCACCTTTACATCCATAGCACAAACTACATCAAATATTCTCCTTTTCACAGGGGTATCAATAATTATTTCCGAATGTTTTTTGATAAAATTTTTATCCCTAAACTTATCCAAGTCGTGAAAAATATAGCCAATCCTTACATTGTGGCCATAAATAACTGTATTATCATCAGAAAAGTCACCCTTATGGACATGGTCTATAAAAACTCCTCCATTGATATAATAGGAATTGTCGTAGTCATGGTCTAGGTAGAAGTCATTATCCTTACCTTGGACAACGGGAAAATCTATCTTGGTACCAGGTATGATAATCCTTCCCTTAACTTGTGGGTAGGTTTTGGCTAGGTTTCGCACATAGGCAGCAGCCTTCTGGGACTCTGCTTCCATTTTTCGCCTTATATTTGCTTCAATGACAATTCCTGCCCTTTTTTCTTCTGCCTTCCTTATAATTTGTCTTATTTCTTCTTCTTTTTTTTCATCTAGTCTTGATCTGTAAAACCTCTCTAGCTCTAATTTAGCTAGGTAAGATTCACACCAAGCTTGGTTGGCTTCATCAGTCTTATGTAAAACAAAGAAAAATATTATTAAGCTAAAAATCCATATAATATAAGAATAATACTTTTTCATATACACTCCTGGGCTATATTTTACACTTTTCATAATATTTCTCTAGTTATTTACAAATATTAATTTATGAAAATCACTAACAAAAATGTCATATAACTATAAAAAAAATCTCCCTAAATATTAGGAAGATTTTTCTGTTATTAATAGCCTTTCATAAAGGTCTTCGTAAAATGGTTTAGAATGGCAAATTTCAGCTGTTAGGTAAGCTACAAAGGAAACTACAGCTAGGACTAGGATATTAGAAAAAGCTCCTCCCGTCATTTCTAAAATTAGAATTATAGCTGTGATTGGTGTCCTTACTATTGCTGAAAAATGTCCTGCCATTGCGATTAGAGATATGGCGTAGACCATTTCTACAGGTATTAATCCAAGGTCAGCAAGAATTGTGCCGTAAATATTTCCTAAAATTGCTCCTATTGCTAAAAGTGGAACGAGAGAACCTCCCGATAAACCAATTCCAAAGGCTGTGGCAAGGAGCAAGATTTTTGCCCCATACATATAAATAAGGCTGGCAAGGCTGGTATTTCCCTCGCTTGGCAAGTAGATTAATTCTTCACCTGAGGCGAAAAGCCTTGGGTCTAGGAGTAAAACAAGCCCTGTAATTACAAATGGAGCAAGATATTTAATTATTTCTGGCAAGGCAACTTTTTTGTAAATGGATTTTGAACCTATAACCACTTTATTAAATAAAACTCCAGATAGGCCTGCTAAAATTCCCAAAATCACAATTAGGACCAAGGATTTTTGGTCTATATTAGCAAAGGCTGGAATATTTTCTAGGCTTGGATGGTCACCAAAGACCAAGCCGGATGTGACTGTGGAAGAAATGATTGTAAGAGCTGATGTGAGGAAGGTGTTAAAATTATGAGTCCTAAAAATCTCCTCAACAGCAAACATCAAAGAAGCCACAGGAGCATTAAAAGCAACAGCAAAACCTGATGCTGCGGCTGACCCAATAAATAAGTTTCTATTAATATTTGGAAAAAACTTCCCAACTATATCTCCTGCCAGGCCACCTAAATGGACTGAAGGACCTTCCCTGCCGACTGTAAGACCAGATCCAATTGTAAGAACGGAAGCAACGAACTTTCCAACAATGGTTTTTTCGCTAGAAACTGGAATTGTGCCTTCCATCATTCCAGCCATAACAGGAATACCCGATCCCTTGGTATTCTTATCTTTTTTTAAGATAAAAAATGTAATTAGGCCAATAAAGGTAATAAGGGCCATGAAAATCAGCTTATCTTTACCTGTGCCAGACCCTAAAAATCCATCCATAAAACTAGCAAGAAATCCGATTAGCTTTTTAAAAATTCCAATTAAAAGTCCAGTAATAATGCCCAAAATAATAAAAGCGGGTAGCGATTTGAACGATATTTTCTCTTCCATATTTTCTCCTTTAATTTTACTATACCGATTTTCACAATTCTTCATTAAAATTTTGTAAAAATATATTATACAATATTATACAGAGATAAAGAAAGGAGACTTATGAAATATTTTAATTTTAAAGGAGATAAGATTTCTAGACTCGGTTTTGGATGCATGAGATTTAAAACTCTTGACGGTGATAATTCCAAGATTGACAAGGTCGAATCGGCAAAAATTCTCAAAGAAGCAATAGTAAAGGGACTTACATACATCGATACAGCCTACCCTTACCACGAAAAAATGAGCGAGACTTTTGTCGGAGAATTTTTAGAAGAAAATGACTTGAGAGATAAAATCTATCTCGCTTCCAAACTTCCATGTTGGCTAGTCAATGAAAAAGACGATTTTTACAAAATTTTCAATGAACAGTTGGAAAAGCTGAGGACAGACTACCTAGACTTTTACCTCCTTCATTCCCTTGATATTAAAAGATTTAGGCAAATGGTAGAATTAGGAGTTTTTGACTTTGTAGACGACTTAAAGGAAAAAGGCCTTGTGAAAAATATAGGATTTTCCTTCCATGATGAATACGAAGCTTTTGAAGAAATTATCAAGGCCTATGGCTGGGATTTTTGCCAAATCCAGCTGAATTATTTGGATATCAACCTTCAAGCAGGGCTTAAAGGCTATGAACTAGCAAAGAAAATGGGCATTCCAGTGGTAATTATGGAACCTGTTAAGGGCGGCAGACTTGCAAATCCACCCGCTGAAACAAAAAAATTAATGGCTGATTTTACAGACCTATCCCCAGCACAGCTTGCCCTTAAATTCCCCTTATCACTTGATAATGTAATGACAGTCTTATCTGGTATGAATTCTAGCGATCAAGTTTCAGAAAATATAGCAATCGCAAGTGCTGATCCAAAATTATCTGAAAAAGAAATAGAATTCTACGATAAGGCCAGGGAAATTTATAAACAAAAAGAAAAAATCGCCTGCACAGCCTGTGAATACTGCCTGCCATGTACTGTAGAAATCAACATTCCAAAAGTATTTGCCCTATGGAACAACGCTTATCTTTATGACGAAGAAGAAAAATCAAAAAAAGCCTACCAAGAATACCTCAAAGACGGAGTAAACCCAGAGACTTGTATAGAATGTGGCAAATGCGAAAACATCTGCCCTCAAAGCCTGGAAATAATCGAAGGACTTAGACATGCTACTGAGTTTTTGACTAAGTAAGAAAAGGAAAAGACCCAATTGGGTCTTTTTTGTCGAATTATTGATTTTATAGGTTTTATTTCCTAGTTAAACTGGGTCTACATAACCTAATTCTAAAGCCTTTCCATATAATTCCACCTTATTTTCTACACCTAGTTTTTCATAAATATTTTCTATATGATGGTAGAGGGTGCGTTCGCTTATGAATAGGTCTTTGGCTATTTGTGTGTTTGTCTCGCCTGTTAATAGAGCTTTTAGGACTTCTTCTTCCCTTTTTGTAAGAGGATTTTCGATGAGATTTTCATCGCAAGTCAAAAGTCCATCATTTATTTGGCAAATTTTTTCGATTAAGCTTTTAGAATCTATGGATTTTGATATATATCCTGCTGCTCCTAGGTCTAGGGCTTTTTTCTTGTAGATTGGGTTTGTATATGAAGATAGGATTAGAATTTTGAATCCTTTTTTCTTTGTTCTTAAATCTTTTAGAACTTCAAAACCAGAAGACTTATCTAAATTTATATCCAAAAGACAGATGTCATAGGCTTTTGCTTCTATTTTATTATAAAATTCTCCCACATCACTTACAAAATCACAAATATTAATATCATCGCTTTCTAAAAGAATGTTTTGAAGACTTTCGCCAAAGATTTTGTGGTCGTCTAAAATTATTATCTTCATTAATTTTCCCCTAGAATTACTTGTGTTTTCAATATTCCACCCTCATAAAAATATTTTATATCTCCGCCATGTGAGTCTAACAAAAATTTCATAAACAAGACTCCTCCCCTAGATTCCCCTATATTTTTAAAATCTCTTTCGCTTGCTCCATCACTTGTGATCCTTAGGATTATAGCTTCCCCTTCAAAGTCCATCTTATAGGTGATTTTAGAGCCCTTTGAGTGTTTGTAGATATTATTAATTAGTTCTTTTGTGATGATTAGAATATTTCTTAACCTTTCGTTACTAATTTTACTGTCCTTAATATTTTTTGAAACCTCAATAGAATGATCAAAATTTTTGCCTGGGTAAAGGGTCTCTACGTCATAAAAAATGCTTTTGATATTTTCCTCAAGACTCATATCGGAAATCAAACTTTCCCTATAATAGGTCATAAGAAATCTGGCTTTATTTTCCAAATTTTCTGCGATTATCTTTGCCTTTTTAATATCAGGAGTTTTTAAGTTCAAATTATTTATTATCCCATAAAGGTCTTGGATTATTTCATCGTGGATGATTCTCGCGACTTCTTCTTGTTGGTCGGTTAGGTACTGGCCTAGGTCAAAATATTTGACAGTTTTTTGGTATCTTTTTAAAATCATTCCGCTAAGTATGGTGCAAGTTAGAAAAATGACTATAAAACCATAATATAGATAAGATTCTTGTGCCATTGCATAAGGGATTGTTAGAATCGTTAGGCTTCCTAAAATGCTGGTTAATAAAATATAGGTTATTAGTCCCTTCTCTCTTGTTTTCATTTTTTCCTCCTTTTTATTTAGGGCTCGGCTTTAATAAAAATCCCTAAATTCTTTTCACTTTTATTATATTTCCTAATTTACCCTTGCCTATGGTAGGTTTCTGCAATAATCCAACAAAAAAAGACCCACTCGGGGTCTTTTGTTTTTACACTTCTTCAGTTTCTTCTTCTGCTTCTATTAATTCAAGGTTGGCTTTTATCTGTTCATCTTCTAATTCCTTTGTTTCGTAGTCAATTTCTACGTCGTTGTAGTATTTTAGACCAGTACCTGCTGGAATTAGCTTACCGATGATGATATTTTCTTTTAGACCTCTTAGGTCGTCTACCTTACCCTTGATTGAAGCATCTGTAAGGACTCTGGTTGTTTCTTGGAAGGATGCGGCTGATAGCCATGAATCTGTTGCAAGAGATGCCTTAGTAATACCAAGGAGTTCTTGTTCGTAGATAGCAGGTTTTTTGCCAGCTTCTTTCATCCTGTCATTTACGATATCAACTTCACGTCTATCTTGCAAGCTTTCTGGCAAGAATTCTGTGTCTCCTGATTCGATAATTTTAACCTTCTTTAACATCTGACGAGCAATTACTTCTATGTGCCTATCATCGATTTCAACACCTTGTTGCCTGTAAACTTTTTGTACTTCCTTGGTGATGTAATCTTGGACACCAACCTTACCCAAAACGTCAAGTACATCGTGTGGGTCTAGGGAACCTTCTGTTAGTTGGGCTCCGATTTGAACTTCTTCGCCATCTTTTACAAGGATTCTTGAACCAAATGGAATATTGTATTTCCTGCTTGTTCCATCTTCGTCTGTGATTTCTACGTCAGTTTTCTTATCGTTTTGGATAAGGGAAACTATACCAGAGTTGGCTGCGATGAAAGCAAGACCCTTTGGCTTACGAGCTTCAAAAAGCTCCTCAA
>NZ_CAUPHG010000061.1:0-10717 GCF_963510915.1 uncultured Anaerococcus sp.
ATATTAAGAGTGCCAGACTAATTAGAGCAAAAGTTCCAATTATTTTGCTAAGTTTCAGTTTCATAAATATATTTATGCCAAGTGGTAGGTTAATAAATAAGACTATAGATACAAAAATTGAAAGTAAGCCCACAGTTAGGAAAAGCACCGTATATTCTTTTCTAATTATAGACCTTATCGCAGCCATGTCTTGACCCAAAAGACTTAGGATTTTTAATTTTTCCTTAGATTTTTCAAAGAGAATGAAAATCCTAATTGTAAAAAAACTTAGGCCTGCTAGGATAAAAATTAAACTCAAATAAAAATAGGCATAAAGATTTTCTGTTATTTGTGAAATAGTATTTTTAGCCTGCCAGATGTAGGATTCGTACTTGTAACCATCTTTTATAAAAGCCTCTCTTAGCATCTCAGAACCCTTTGAAAAACCGAAAGAATTTATAAAATCTTTTTTCAAATTAACATTGTAGGCAAAGGGCTCCTTTTCACCTATTAGGCTGTCATAGACCTTATCATTTACAACTACCATGCTAGAAAGTTTAACCACATCATTAGAAAAAATTGTATTTAATTTTACTAGAGGTTTTAGCTTGTAGTCTCCACTCCCAAGCTTAATAAATAAGTCTTTCTTAGCCAAACTATCTTCAAGGGCATATTTTTCATTTTCACTTTCTACTAGGATGATGGCTTCATCATCTCTCAAATTTGCTTTTAGCTTATAAATATTATCAAAAGATGACTCCTTCAATAAAAAACTTGGTTGTAAGTAAAAATCATTCCTTGTTGTCCTATCCAAACTAAGGTTTTCTCTGACTGAGTCAATAATTTCTTTTGCATATATATCCCTATACTCATAACCATACACAGGATAGATTTCCCCAATCATTTGTAACATATCTTGGTTTTCCGATAAAAGATCTATCTTTTCCTTGGAATCATAGAGAGTAAAATCTGCAGGTCTTTCTAGAGAACTTCTTGATGAAATACTTGTTAAAATAGTATAGGCAAAGATAAAAATGCCAACAATTAACATAAAGCTTGTAAATAATAGCGAAGCCTTGTCTTTTTTGAAAGTAAGACTTAAACTTTTCCTTACAATCAAATCTCTTGCGCTAGTTTTTTGAAAGATTTTTGAGCATATAAAAAACACTGCCAGCAAAAATATAGTTATTAGTCCAACTATTAGCAATAAATCTTCCCAAAAGTAAGTCCTATCCAATATTATCCCCAGCAGAAATAAAAGCAGGGCCAAAAATAAAAAAGAATCAGACTTTGACCTTAGCTCGCCAGCAAAAATTTCTTCTGGATCTTTCTTGTAAAAATCTCTCACAATTGTATAGATTGTTAGACTATTTAAAACAAAACTAATAAGCAGGGTTAAAATAATCGCCTTAAAAGATAGGCTAAAATGATGGAAATTTAAACCCAAACTTAAAATCTTGGCTGTCAAAAGATTTATAAATTCATTTATAAAAATCGATAAGGAAATCCCAAAAAAATTAGCCTTTAGGAGGTCTTTTAAGGAATCCCTAAAAAGGATTCTAAATAATTTCTTTTGTCCAAGTCCTTCTGCCATCAAAAGCCCGATGTCATTTTTCCTATTACTTATCTTGTAAAAACTCGCATAATAAATCAAAATAAAAATAAAAATTAGAGAAACTAGGTAAATTAACCTGACTGTCTCAAGAAGGTAAGGCCTCTTTTCCTCATAAATATAGGAAAAAACTTCAGACTTATCGATGGATAAAATTATGTAGGATGTGATTGACGATATTATTAAGATTAAAATATAAAGTTTTTTGCTAGAATCATTTCTTTTCATCTTAATAACTTCCTGTCTGCGTTTTCAATTCTTTCTAAAAATTCTTCCCTAGATTCATTTTCCTTGCGCCTTAGCTCGTTATAAATCTTGCCGTCATTTAGAAATAAAACTCTGTCAGTAAAAGAAATTGCCCTAAGATCATGACTTGCCATAATAATTGATTTTTTATGGACTTTGTTAAAAGTTTTTAAAAGTCTTAATACCTTTATGCTTAATAAATTATCAAGAGAACTTGTTGGCTCATCAGCAAGGATAATCTTTGAATCCTTAATTAAAGCCCTAGCTATAGCAAGTCTCTGCCTTTGGCCACCTGATAGGCTTTCTGGATAGGAATCAAGTATTTCATTAATTTCTAAAATATTTGCAATTTCTAAAACTCTCTCCTTATCAATTGGCTTTTGGGAAATAGTTAAGGGAAGAATTATGTTCTCATAGGAAGTAAGGATATCAACCAGCTTGAAATCCTGGTAGATGTAGGAAATTATATTTTTTCTATAAGAAGAAATAGCCCTCCTATTAAAAAGTGATATATCTTTGTCAAAAAAGCAAATAGAGCCCTTGTTAAAGGACCCTGTACTTGCTAGGCAATTAAGGATAGTGGTCTTACCAGAGCCGGACTTACCCATTAGGCCTAAAAACTCTCCCTCAAGGAGGTCAAAGTTTAGCTGGGATAAGACTCTCTTATCTTCCTTACCATAATATTTTTCAAGATTTTCTACTTTTAAAATTCTTTCAAATTTCATTTCTTCCCTTTGTCTTTTATTTGACCTAAATCATCAACCTTAGTATAGGTATCTTTTAGGTTTAGAAGTTTCTCGTAAGTTTCATTTACATCTGTAGTTTTTGAAACAAGTTTATCCTTCCATCTTCCTTGACTATTGTCCGTAAAAGATTCTAGCCAATTTCCCTCTATGTCGTAAATATCATAGGATCCCTTGTTTAAGTCATCAAGGCTAGTTACCTTATAGGTGTCGCCAATTTTTTCGACTTCTTTGTCATAACCACTTAGGAATTTGTCGTAAATCATACTTTCATTTCTAGAAATAATCCCATCATCGTTATGGTTTTTGCTATAGTCAAAAGTATCTGTATAATAAGTTTCTCTTTTTGTATCTATCCAAAATCTTTCATTGCCTTTTCTAAAAAATATTGTACCATCTAGCCTACCATCAATATCGATATTATTTTCCTTATCCACGGCTTGGATTTTTTCGAAAGTTTCGCCTGTGTCGTCATTTGTAATTTCCCTAAGGGTCACGCTTGGATTTTCGTCCTCATGGTTTAGGATTTTTTCTAAAAATTCTCTTTCAACTCCATCCGACTTACCGAGATATTCTTCTACTTTTGTTTTTCTATCCCTTAGTTCATTTTCATAATCTTTTTGTCCTAAAGAAGAGGACGCACTTAGATACACTCCTCCAAATACTACTAGACCAATTAGCAATACTTCTTTTATGCGTTTCATAACACTTTCCTTTCATTTGTCTTTTTATTAATTAAATAATAACACGAAATAAGAAAGTATTTAATTACAAGTTTTGTAAGTATTGATAAGCTCCATCAATATCTAAGATATTTTCACTTATATATGTCACTTTCAAGATTTCAGGGACTAGGACCATAAATTTATTTAGGGAAATATATCCTTCTATTAATCTTGGATTATCAATTAGAAATGATTTTATTTCCTCATCTTCAAGAGGATTTTGCCTTAATTGTTCAAAATCTTTCTTAATCCTAGGTCCCAAAATAGTTGAGGACTTATCCTCTACATAATAATCAAGAGACTTATTCTTGATATTAAGCATTAAAGCTAGGGTCTTATTTATCTTTGTAGACTTAAAAGTCCTAAGACCAATTTCCCCATCATAATCTACAAAATGGTAGTCTTCATCTATCAATTCATTGCCAAGTTCATCCATCACTTGTGAAATTTTATCGTCAACTTTCATACTTTGATGGTTTAATAAAATTTCTTCCATCTTGGCTCTCACTTCTCCACTGATTTCAAAACCACCAGTACCTGCAAAACTTTTGGCATTGGCTTTTTCAGAAAGTGTGACCCTGATTTTTCGAGTTTTGTGGTTGATGGCTTCTATTTTCCAAACTTGACCTGACAAATATATCCTATCGGCGATTCGTAAATTTTCTCCTAGTTCAACCTCCCCCAGTATAGCCTTGTCAGTTTGAACCTTGTAGGTTTTTTTCACCACAAATTGATTATAAAAAGATCCCATAGTCATGAGCTTTTCAGCTTCCCTGCCTACTATATACTCACCGTCAATTTCTTCTATAAAGTCTTTTTCTAAAAGATAGGTTGCTAGAATCTTAAATTCCTCATCAGAAATATCTACAAATGATTTTAAATCTTTGTTTAATTTATAAAAATCCTCGATAAGTAGACCATTTTTCTCAAGTAAGGTTGATAAAATTTGGTGAGCAAAGATATCATAAGATTTTTTTGGAAAATCTATTTTATCAAGCTTTCCCTCTTCAAAAAGCATCAAAGATGAAAGAGCCTGGATAAGATCCCACTTGTCTGTGGCTATTTGGTGGATGACTGATTTTCTCATCCTCCTACCAGACCTGCCAAGCCTTTGGGAAAGAGATAAAACCGAAGCGGCAGAACCAACTTGAATTACTTGGTCAACCGCTCCAATGTCAATGCCGAGTTCTAGGGTAGATGTGGCTACAATTATAAAATCAGCCCTGCTAGTTTTGGCAAAATTTTCTATCTCAGTTCTTTTTAATTTTGAAATTGAAGAATGGTGGGAAAAAACTCTGATATCATATTCTGACACTAATTTTTTTAGCAAGTAGGTTAATTTTTCCACCTTAGCCCTAGAATTTGGGAAAACAAGAGTTGACTTTCCAAGAGAATATTCCAAAATTTTCTGGGCAATTTCTTCATTTACATCTTCACTTTCTATGTAGTCAAGACTTGTCACCAAGTCATTTTTTGACCTATCGAGGAGAATATTTGTCTCTCTCCCATTTATAAAAAAACTTTTTGCCAAGTCATAATTTTTATCACCAATAGTAGCAGAAAGCCCAAGCATTCGTGGTGGTTGGTTTGTATAATTCTGAATCCTCACTAGGAGGGACTTTAACTGAATACCCCTATTAGTATCCAAAAATCCATGGATTTCGTCAACTATAATAAAGTCTAAATCCTTAAATAAAAGATTCGCTCTCCCCTTGTCAGAAACCAGCATGGCTTCCAAGGATTCTGGAGTTATAAGTAAGATTCCCGATGGTTTTTCCACAAGCTTTTCTTTTTGGCTTAAAGCTACTTCTGAATGCCAACTGGTAACGCCTATATCTAAGTCTTCACACAGGTCAGTAATTCTTTTAAATTGGTCATTTATAAGGGCGATTAAGGGTGAGATATATAAAATCTTTAACTTAGTTTTTATATCTTTGGACTGGGATATGGCTGGCAAAAAAGCTGCCTCAGTCTTGCCAGATGCTGTAGGAGCTGCTAAAATCAAATTATTTTCAGAACCATATAAGTGTTTTATAGTAGCATCTTGGATTTTTGTAAGTGAGGTCCAACCTTTTTCGTAGATATATTTTCGCATATCTCTAGATAAAAGTTCGTAAGTATTTGTCATAGCACTTCTATTTCGTCATCCAAATTATCTGGGTCTTTAGAAACTGGAAGGAGGTTTCCAAACTTATCATTAAGAAGATTAGCAATTTCTGTCCCTGGATTTTGCCTTTTAATATCAAGAATTTCTATAAAGTCCTTTATAACTGCTCTTGGGGTCAAAAACTCATCCGCACCTGGCCTATTTAGCTGACCTTCCATGTAGGAAATTATTTCAGAACTTGTTATAGATATTTCAGTTTTATAATGGGTGTTATAAATATTTACCAAATTTTCAAGCAAGGTATAAATTTCTTCGTCAGTTAAGACCTTTAGACCGAGAACAGTTTTATTGGTATTTACAAAATCACTATCCATAGAAGCTTCGCTTCCAAGCCTCCCCTTTAGGGCCCCATAGGATGCAAGACCTCTAGATTCATCAAAAACGGTCTTTCTTGTTGCACCGAAATTAATAAATAAACCCTTAGCGAGGTTTGACTTACATTCATTGTAGATATTTAAAATCTTTTCGTAATTTCTCTCCCTGGTTGTAGCATGGGGAAGTTTGTAGAGATTTACTGCCTCATCAAAATTTATAACAAAACCTGCATAGCCAATTTCTTGAAAAAGCTCTGCCAGATTTTTTATGGCCTCAAAATAATTATCATCGTTTATAATTTCATTTATGCCCAAGTCTTTTTTTGCTTCTGTCTTTGTGGTAATATCTCCCCTTATCCACCTAATGGCTTTAAGTTTTAGGATCCTGTCATTTGTAATAAATCCTTCATAATATTTAGAAATAGCCTGGCCTAGTTCATAGGAAAGACCAACCGCCCTAAATTTTGCCAGACTTTCAAGGATAATTCCCATAACTTCATCCTTGTATGCTCCCTTCATCAAATCTTTAATATCATAACCTTTGTTGGCACTTAGGTCAGAGAATATATTTGAAATCCATTCCTCAAAGATAACTTCTATTACATTACCAGACCTAGCATTTTTTGTCTTGAGGTTTTCGATAATGGTAGAATAAAGGTTTACAGCCTTCCTGTCAGTAGCGTAAAACCTTCTTGATGGATTTAGGTCAATGGTTGATGCGACAAAATTTTTAGAAAGAGCTAGGTTTTCTATGGTTTTTAGCATGAAAGATTTGCCAGAGCCAAAATCTCCAACCCAAAACCTCAAATCGCTATCCCCATTTCCTACATTTTCTAAAATTTTTATAAGCTCACTAACTTCTGCCTTTCTTCCAACTAAGAGGTGGCCAAGACCAATTTCTGGCACAACTCCCGCTTCAAGACTTTTTATAATAGTGCTTGCTTCTTTTGGATTTATCCTATCCATTAATTAACTCCTTTACCATTTGTTCATAAAACTCATCAATAAGGACCTTCCCGTCCTCAATAACTATGGTCTGATCATTTATATATTCAAATAAGTCATCATTAATCTTATTTATAAAAACATTCAAGAATAGGCCTTCTGCTAAGGCAATATCTGCCGCCTCATCAGTTGAAAGATAACCTTCCTTTAGGATTTTTTTCAAAAAGCCTTTTGTCGATGGCGAAATTTTACTATCTATATGCTGATTTTCTTCCTTGGCTGGTATTTTTATATCTTTATTTTCTTCACCAAAAGATACTTCCCCATCCTCACCAACAAATTCATTTATGGTTTCAACCGTTTTCGACAAATCATGTCTTGATTTTTTTACAAGTTTTTTATCAAGTTTGATTCTCTTGGCTTTGATTTCTCTAAGGTCTAAGATTTCTGAAATTAGGTTGATGTCAAACTTCCTGTCCTTAATCAAGTCTAAATAATCGTCAAAATTTTCTTCCCTAATTATTTCAAAAAGAGCCCTTTTATCTTTTGGTTTTTCAATTCCATTTTTAAAAATATAATAAAGTGCCAAAATTTTGATTGGTGTAAAATCATTCTTTAATAGATTTTCAAGAATTTCTCCAAAATTATCCCTATCTTTAAATGTTTCCAGCACCCCTTCTTGGCGGTCAAGACTCAGACTTCCTATATAAGCGGCTATATCGTTAGATTTATGAGGATTTTCCCTAAGATAAGAAAGATATATCTCTTCAATCCTATCGTCACCTAGATTATCCAAATATGCCAATTGGTAGTCCATAAAAAATACTAAGATATCATCGCACTTATTTTCTAAAAGAATATCAATTGCCTTTTGAGTCTTAATATCTGCTAGGAAGGAAAAATGCGACCTCACATTGGCTTCTGTTATAATAAAAAGACTATCTAGCAAATTTTTTGAAAGTGTATAGGGTCTGGCGTAGGTTTTTAAAATATCACTATTTATATCTTCCTTTGTGAAGACTAACCTTAATGATTTTAGAAATAAATTTATGGTTAAGTCACTAAGAGATGCGCTTTCCCAAAGGACATTTCTCCTTTGACTTAACTGGAGAAGAGCTTTTTCCTCATCTTTGGCAAAATCATATTTTTCCCTCAAATGGCCATCAAGATCCCAAAAGACAGCTACTTTGCCTGTTGATGTTAGGTTATAAAAGTCAATAACCTCCTTACTAAAAGCTGGGAAATTTTTCATAAATTCGCAAACTTCTGGCTCAAATACTGGTTTTAAGTTTTTATTTGTTAGACTTTTTAAATTCCTATAAATTCTAGAAGACTTTTGCTCATGATAAGGATCAATAAAATCTTCAACATAGTCACGGGCTAGGACATAAAGCTGGTTATATAAGTAAGGAGACTTGGAAATTTTAAAGATTTTTTCAAAAGCTTTCGCAAATTTTATATATAGCTTTAAAGCTTGTGACTTAACTTGTCCAGGCACATCTAATAAATTACCAGTAAGCCTTAACTTTGATACATAATAGCCATCACTTTTTTCTCCTAGGTCGAGGTTGATATTTGCTTTGATGTGGTCAGTATTTATTTTTCTTGTGATTTTCTTTTTATCAACATCCTTAATATCATTAAGTAAATTTTCAATCAAAGCTTTAATATCGTCCATAGTCCCTCCTGTTTCTGGCTTATGTACCATTATACCGCTAGAAATAGCTTTTCTAAAGGCTAAAAAATCCAATAAAAAAAGTGCCTAAGCACTTTTTAATTTGTAATTATCTTCATTAGATCATTTACTGATGAATCATAAACTGGGCCAAACCTTAGAAGATATTTCATTAAGATATATAACCTATAGAAATTAAGGCGCTTTTGATAACCAACTGCTAGGGGCATTAGGCCCTTGTATTCCTCATAGAAGGCCTTTCTAAAGCCACCAAAAACAGTTGAAACTCCGATGTCAAACTCCCTATCCCCATACAATGGTGCTGGGTCAAAGACAAGAGGCCTCTCATCTTCATCAAACATGAAGTTTCCTGCCCACAAGTCACCATGGAGTAAAACCGCCTCTGACTTATGCTTATCAAGTTCCCTCCCAATAACAAACCTTACTTCTTCATACCTAGCACGGTCCTTTTCGTCCCAGAGTTTGATTTTCATAAGCATATCTCTTAGCTTATCCATCCTCTCAAAGAGAAAAACTTCCTTCCATGTATCTTTAAATTCATTATCAAAATCACAAGCAGTGCCTATAAAAGGATAAGGAAATCCAAATTTCCCATCTGGACTTTTTATCCTGTGGATATCCGCTATGACCTTTGCCAAATCTTCTTGACTACCAGCTCTTTCTTCCTGGTGGTAGGTCATCAAAAGATAGGCTGACCCGTCAACATCTCCACTAGCTAAGGCTCTTGGTGCAAAAATCCTATTTTCTTCAAATAATTTTAGACCTGCTCTTTCACATTCAAAAAATGAAGCATCTTTATTTTTATGAACCTTTAAAAAATACGATCCACCATCTGCATCAAGCTTATAAGTGTCGTTTACATCACCACCATTAACTGGGATAACGTTGCTTACATTATTTATGGGTAATAATTCTATAATCTTTTCCATATTCTTCCCCCATTCTTTCCTTTACTTATAATTTACTTTAAAAACTCAACTTTACTAGAAAATCCCCCAATCCTATGGATTAGGGGATTTTTTTAAGCTATACCTAAAATCTTTTCCGCTTCTTTTATTAGTTCTTCAGATTCTTTTAGTAATTTTTCTACTTTATCTCTTACATGTTTGATTTTATCAGCTGAATGTTCTAAGAGGAAATTTACAGCATCAATCTGAATCTTACTTTCATATATGGCTTTTTCTAACTCTTGTCTTGTTTGTTCAGATATTTCCGCTCCCTTATTTTTGTCTTTGGTTTGGTTTTCTGTTTTCTTAGACTCATTTTCCTTAATTTTTGCCTTATCTTTACCAAAGTACATAGTATAAGTACCAACAAGACCTACTGACTTATTTCCTGTAGAATCACCGTAGCCAAAGATTGCTGTTGTATAGTTTTTGCCATTATTATTATTTATTACACAATGACCCATATATTCTAATTCTGGATTTAAAATTAAATGAAGGTGACCATTATCTGCGTTAAAAACTCCGTTTGAAGCAATAAGCTGATCATATTCACTTTTTCCATCATAAGGTGTATAAGTCCATTGCTCAAAGGCCCTATATGGAGTATATGGGGTTGTTTCATAAGCAATTATCTCCCCAAATGATTCTGTACCATCTGGAAGAACTGCATCCATACAATCACTACCATCTGGTCTAGTATGGGAAAGTCCAGATATATATAATTCATAGGTCCTTTGGATGGCAATTTTTTCAAGTCCTGTTGACCATTTTGTTTGATTTAGATATTCTTCTTTAGAATTAATACCTAACTCCCTTAGGCAATCCCTTAATTTGGTATTTTTATCGTTTGATTTTCCATTTAGAGTATATGGAACATTCTTATCCCACATATCAGACCTAATTTTATTTCTAGCAGCTATAGAGGCTTTCCTACTGGCCTCATCTTGCTTTAAGTTAAGAGTTAGGCTTTGACTTTTAAATTTATCAGTATTTATACCAAAATCAAGCTCTTGGGCTGCATACGAAACATTAGAACTTGCTGGATTTACAAGTCCTACAGCATTTGCTGACAGGCTTGCTAGAAGTGTTAAGGCTACAATTTTACTTAATTTTTTCATATATGCTCCTGTTTATTTTTATTCTCACTTACTTTATTAGTCAGCTATTCCTAATAGTTTTTCTGCTTCTTTTATTAGTTCTTCAGATTCTTTTAGCAATCTTTCAACTTTATCCCTTACATGTTTAATCTTGTTTGGTGAATGTTCTAAGAGGAAATTTACCGCATCAATTTGTATCCTATTTTCATATATGGCTTTTTCTAAACTTGCTTTTGTTTCTGGGTC
>NZ_CAUPHG010000062.1:0-10693 GCF_963510915.1 uncultured Anaerococcus sp.
ACATTCCGCTTAAAATATTATTAAATTATTCCGTGTTTACGGGTTCAGGTCAAAACCAGCTCGGTTTTTTTATTTATAAATGAAGCTTGAACAGTAATATAAATTTCAAATCCAATCCTTAGCGATAAGTTTATAAATTTTATAGAAATTATCTTCATCTTCCAAATCTGACCAAGTAAAAGAAATAATAACTTTTTTATAATCATCGCGGAAACTAAATACCCATATCGATTCTTTAGAACTAACAAGGGCATACTTTGCACTGAGGATTTTAGCATAACTTCTTACCTGTATTCTTGCATTTTCAAGTTCTCTTTTTGATTTTATAGAAAATTTCGCTTCGATAATTAAATCACAAGATTCACTAGATAACTTTGTTACCGGATTTATTACAAAATCTGGTATAAGCAAATGGTTATTATTGCCCACTTTTATATATAATTGCTGAATATAATCAGAATTATTATAGCCAAGTTTGGCTAAAAATGGTTTTATGAGTTTATTTTCAACATCTTTTTCCCTAAACAATTCCTGCTTATCATTTATAGATAAATATTCTAACTTATCTAAGTTTAAATTTCTAATTTCAAGCAAATAATTATAGGCAGATGGTAGTAACTCAACGCCATTTAAACCTTGCATATTTTTTCTTACAATAGGTAGATTTTTAAAAATGTCATCTTCTTTTAATTCTTTTAAGGTAAGTTTTTCAATCTTTTTTGCATTGGAAATATAAGTACACCTGTAATAATAAAAAAATGGATCAATAAAGCCAATGGATACACTAGTCCAGATGGAATCAATAGCTGAAACTGGATATTTTACATACATGAGAACCTGATCACCCGCCTTAGTATCGGGACTACATTGCCAAGGAGTAACATTATCTATTTCATTTGATAAAAATATATCATCTTCACCAGCACCTATTAGATAACAAGCATTAGGCGCTGGCAAATCTTTTATAATATAGGAATCTATCCCACCTATATACTTAGGAGCAAAATCATATAAAAATGCAATTAATTCATAGGGACTTAAATAATTCTCCTCCCTAAAATCTGAAAGAGATTTGCATATTTCACCATAATAAAAAAATCTAGCCTTATAATCACTCTTTTTTGGGATTTCTGGCAAGCTTATATTAAATTCTACAAAGATTTTTTCTAAAATATTAAAATTATATTTAAAATAGTAGGGAATGAATAAATCTGGAAGCTCATAGGAAAGCAAGGTCGTATAATAGGCTAGGGAGCTAGAAAAATCGTCAAATGTTAGTTTTTCGCCACCTTCATTTTCTTTAATAAATAAATTATATAGATATTTCATCGCCTTATCTATTGTATATTTCCTATCTTCAAAAAAGTAATAATCTTGATTTAGAAACTCTACTGAGTCACTTAATTCTTCTTTTAATAAGTCATTAATCTTTCTACTAGGGCAAAATGACTGGTGAAGATTAGCAATTTTTTCTACATAAGCTGGAGATATGTTTTTGGAATAATTTTTCTTAAGAAAATCTACAAAATCATTCCCTCCAGCATCCAAATATAAGTTCCAAGTGTAAGTATTAAACATGAGCATCCCTTTTTATTAAAATTTTATTTTCTATCAAGCTAAATAAAGAAATTTACTATATAGCACCATTAAATTTGTTGGTTCAATTATAACATTTTAAAATTTTATGTAAAGAAAAACCAGGATTGAATTTCCTGGTTTTTCTTCGTTACTTCAATATCTGCTTTCGAGCTTCGCTCGACCACTCTGCCTCTGCACCAGACCTACCACCATTCATTCCATGAATGGGGTTAGGGCTTCGCATGGAGGGTCCTCAACGAGGCGGACAGGCGTGCTTAATACATTGGCATTTGTGGGGCTGGCATTTGTGGTTCTTCTTTTGGGATGTCTGCTACTGCGGCTTCTGTTGTTAAAATCATTCCTGCTACACTTACTGCGTTTTGTAGGGCTGATCTGGTTACTTTAGTTGGTTCTACGATTCCTGCTTCGAACATATTTACAAATTTGTTTTCGTAGGCATCGTAGCCTTCTTCTTTGCCGGAGTTTTTAACTTTTTCTACTATTACAGATCCGTCAAGTCCTGCATTTTCTACTATTTGTCTTAGTGGGGCTTCTAGGGCTCTTTCTATAATTAGGGCACCTGTTTTTTCGTCACCTATTAGGGTCTCTCTAAGTTCTTCTACCTTTTCGATTGCTCCTATTAGGACAACTCCACCACCTGCTACGATTCCCTCTTCTACAGCTGCTCTGGTTGCTGATAGGGCATCTTCAATTCTGTATTTTTTCTCTTGCATTTCTGTTTCTGTGGCTGCACCTACGTTTATTACTGCAACACCACCTGCAAGTTTAGCTAGTCTTTCTTGAAGTTTTTCTTTTTCATAGTCGCTTTCTTCTTTGGCAACTTGATTTCTGATGTTTTCTACTCTTTCAGCTAGGGCTTCTTTGTCGCCTTTGCCTTCTACGATTGTTGTGTTATCTTTGTCTACTTTGACTTTTTTAGCAGATCCAAGCATATCGATTGTAGCTTCTTTTAGGTCCATTCCTAAATCTTCGCTTATTACCTTGCCGCCTGTAAGAATAGCTATATCTTCAAGCATAGCCTTTCTTCTGTCGCCATAGCCTGGTGCTTTTACTGCTACTACATTGAAGGTTCCTCTTAATTTGTTTAGGATAAGGGTTGTTAAAGCCTCGCCGTCAACATCGTCTGCGATGATTAGTAGTGGTCTTGATTCTTGAACAATTTGTTCTAGAAGTGGTAGTACTTCCTGGATATTTGAAATCTTCTTGTCTGTTAGAAGAATGTATGGGTCATCAAGTTCTGCTATCATCTTTTCATTATCTGTTGCCATGTATGGTGATAGGTAGCCCTTATCAAATTGCATACCTTCTACTAGGTCAAGATAGGTTCCTGTTGTCTTTGATTCTTCAACTGTGATTACTCCATCATTGCCAACCTTATCCATAGCGTCAGCTATTAGCTTGCCTATGTTGTGGTCTTGGGATGAAATTGTACCTACATTTTCGATTGCTTGTTTATCTTCAACTTCTTTTGAGTTTTCCTTGATATATTCAACTACTACGTCAGTTGCTTTTTTTAGACCTTTTTGGAGGACGATTGGGTTTGCACCAGCAGCAAGATTTTTTAGACCTTCTTTAATTACTGAGTGAGCTAGGACTGTTGCTGTTGTTGTACCATCTCCTGCTACGTCGTTGGTCTTGGTTGCTACTTCTTTTACAAGTTGAGCTCCCATATTTTCAAATCTATCTTCAAGCTCTATGTCATTTGCTATTGTAACACCATCATTTGTGATAGTTGGGGCACCATAAGCCTTATCTAAAACTACGTTTCTGCCCTTTGGTCCAAGAGTTACCCTTACTGCATTTGCGAGTTTATCTATACCTCTTTCTAGACCGTCTCTAGCTTCTGTTCCAAATTTAATATCTTTTGCCATTTTTTCCTCCTTAACCTTCTACTACTGCCAAAATGTCGTTGTATTTAACTACGATAAATTCTTTATCTTCAAGTTTAACATCTGTACCAGCGTATTGGGAATAAATAACCTTATCGCCTACTTTTAGCGAACCTTTTTTCTTTTCGTCATTTTCTATATCAGCACTGATAGCAACTACTTCTGCGTATTGTGGCTTTTCTTGAGCACTTTCTGGAAGGACAATTCCAGAAGCAGTAGTTTTTTCTGCCTCAGCTTTTTTTATTACAATTCTATCTCCGATTGGTTTTAAATTCATATTATTTCCTCCTGTTGAAAATAAAATAATGATAGCTTTTGTTAGCAGTCATTAACATTGAGTGCTAACTCCTAGTTATAATATACTAAGATGTTTTTATTTTTCAAGAGGAAGATTAATTAAGAACTTATTTATTCATGTAAAAGGCTATTCTTTCAACTAATTTCACAATATCTCTTTTATTTGTAGCACAAAGAGCAATCCTAATTCCCTTGGCTGATGGAATGGTAAAAATATTTTCTTTTTCTAGATTTTCAACAATATCAAAGGCCTTAGTGGTTGGAATAAAGGCGAAGAATCCACCGAAGTATGGAATCATTTCTACCTTATGAGCTTCCGCTTCTCTTATAAAGACATCTGCTCTTTCCTTTAGCATAGCCTTTAAGGATAAAAGCTCCTTATCGTATTCTCCCTTATTTTCGTCTTTAGCAAGGTCAACTAGGATTAGTTGAGGTGCGTGGACTCCATTTGACCAGTTCACCCTAGCAGATGTTGCCATGGCATTCTTAAAGTCTTCTATAACTTCCTTAGAGCTTGAAATTCCAATCACAGCTCCACTTCTTAGACCATAGGCTGTATAGGCTTTTGACATGGAGAAGGCAACTAAAACCATGAGATTTTCAGGAAGATTTGAAAATTTCTTGAAAAATCTCTTCTGCTCACCATCACCTGCAAATTCAATGTAGGCCACATCTATGATTAGGCTTATTTTTTTGCCCTTATTGGCAGCTTTCTTAGATATTTCCAAAACCTCATCCCACTCCTCATCAGATAGGGAATAGCCAGTTGGGTTGTTGCCTGGGGAATTAATTATTGAAACTAAGCGGTCGTGGTCTTTTAATGCCTCATCTTGACACGCTTTATATGCTTCTAAGTCAAATTTGAAATCTTTTGTTAGATAATTATAGGTTCTAAAGTCCCTATCAAATTCAATGCACATTTTTTTGTAAGGTTGCCAAAAATAATCGTGGCAAATAACAGGATCACCAATATCCGCATAAGAAAAAATCCCATTTCTAATGGCTCCTGTGCCGCCTGGTGTTGATACTACTTCAATGTAAGCATCTGGTTTATTATCAGCAAAGAGAATTTTAAGGACTGTTTCTCTGAAGGCTTTTTCTCCTTCTATTGGTGCATAAGAAGCTATAAGGCCCCTGTCCATAGTTTCTAATCTATTATAGACAGAATCAAGGGCTATAATATTACCTTCATCATCTGCCAAAGTCCCCAAAACAGCATTGATTACATTTTCTTTGCCAAACTTGGCTCGGGCTGCCTTTACCTTAGCGTTTATTGAAAAAGCGAGATCTGGGCCAAAATTTCCGCTTTTTTTGATAGTCATTGTCATACTTTTCTCCTTTACTAGGTTTTATACTATTATACCGAGTTTTTTTCTTATGACTTGGTTTTTGCTTGACAAATTGGGTAAGAATTTAAAATGAAGGAGAAAAAATTATGACAAAATACAATAAAGATGAATTAAAGAAAACCCTAACAGATATCCAATATAAAGTAACCCAAGAAAGCGGCACAGAAATGCCATTTTCATCAGAATACGACGATTTTTATGAAGATGGAATCTACGTTGACATAGTTTCTGGTGAACCACTTTTCTCATCAAAAGATAAGTTCAATGCGGGTTGTGGTTGGCCGTCCTTTACCAAACCAATTGACGGAACAGAATTAACCGAAAAAGACGACTATAGGCTCGCAAGAAAAAGAATTGAGGTCAGAAGCAAAGAAGCCGACAGTCACCTAGGCCACGTTTTTCCTGACGGACCAAAAGAAGCAACAGGTCTTAGATATTGCATAAATGGTGCTGCCCTAAGGTTCATTCCAAAAAGTAAGCTTGAAGAAGAAGGCTATGGTGAGTATTTAAAATTATTTGCATAAAAAATGGGGCTATGGCCCCTTTTTTATAAGTTATTTTTTCTATATATTTTCCAATCCCCATCAGATTCACTAATAACAGCATCTATCAGACTAATAGACCATAGCTCATGCATTGTTTGCCCAGATTTACAAAAAAACCGCAGTAAATACTGCGATTTTATTATATTATTATCTTTTAATCAATCATTTAACTTTTATCTAGAAAATGAATTGTGTTTGTAGAATTTTTTCTTCATGATTTCCGCAACTAAGGCATAGATAAGGGATATGCAAAGCATGGAAATAAATGCACCGAGTGGAAGTGCAACTAAACCAAGGTAGGAATTAATAGGGCTGTATATGATTGAAATTAAAATTAAACTTACAAGACCTATAGATATTAATAGATTCTTACTTGGTTTGCTTTTAATCGCTGGTCTAGCTGTTCTGACTATTAGCATAACTACCATTGCGGAGATTACAGATTCTAACATCCAACCAGTTTGAAACAATTTTTCGTCAGCCTTAAAGATATTGAGCAAAACAAAAAATGTTACATAGTCAAAAATAGAAGATGTTATCCCAAATACCACCATGAATTTTTTGATGAATTTCATATCCCATTTTACTGGAGTCTTTAACCAATCTTCATCTACAGAGTCTGATGCGATTTGCAAGGAAGGAAAATCTGTAAATAAATTAGTAAGAAGAATTTGTTTTGGTAATAATGGCAAAAATTTTAAGAAAAGACTTGCCCCTGCCATTGAAAACATATTTCCAAAGTTCGCACTAGTTGCTACAAATATGTACTTCAAGGTGTTTATAAAAGTCCTTCTTCCTTCTTTTATTCCAGATAACAATACTTTTAAAGAATTTTGCAAAAGAACAATGGAAGCTGCATCTTTTGCTGTGTCAGCTGCTGAGTCAACTGATATACCAACATCTGCTTGTTTTATGGCTGGTGCATCGTTTATGCCATCACCCATATATCCTACAATCTCACCAGCTTCTTTGTAGGCTCTAATTATTTTTTCCTTTTGGTTTGGACTTATTTCTGCAAAAATATCAATATCTAAAACTTTTTTATTTAGTTGACTTATAGAATATGAATCCAATTCTTGACCAAGCAATATTTTTTCTGGATTTAGCCCTATTTGACTTCCAATGTTTTTGGCGATTTCTTGATTATCGCCTGTTATCATTTTCAAAGAGACCCCTAGCTTATTCATTTGATTTATTACATCTTTGACATCCTCTTTTAATGGATCAATAAATAATAAAAATCCTTTAAAAATCATACCTCGAGCTTTTTCTTGTTGGAAATCAGAATCTTCGCTTAAAAACTTATAAGAAAGACCTAGAACCCTGTAACCCTGGCTTGAGAATTTAGTAAATGAATCAAATATTTGACTTTTAATATCATTAATATTCCCAATAGACCCATCTGACTTTTCATAAGAATTACATATATTTACAATACTTTCAAACGCACCCTTGGTAACCATCAAAATTTTATTTGAAAAATCAGTATCGGTCTTTACTATCACGCTTAAAATTTTATTTTCAAATGAATAAGGAATCTCAAAAAGCTTTTTATAAGCAGAAAAATCTTCCTTATTGGAACTTAAAATAGCTTGGTCAATCGGATTTGAATAGCCTTCTTGAAAATATGAGTTCAGAGCCGCAAATTTATTCAAATCTTCCGATTCCACGCCTTTAAAATCCAAGGCTGAATCAAGCTTAACCTTGCCCTTTGTTATGGTGCCAGTTTTGTCAGAGCACATAATTGTCATAGATCCAAAATTTTCTATTGAGTTTAATTTTTTTACAATAACACCTTGGTCAGACATTCTCTTGGCGCCTTGTGATAAATTCACACTAATTATTGCTGGCAACATTTGAGGAGTCAAGCCAACTGAAAGAGCCAAGGCAAACATAAATGATTCTAAAAAAGATTTATTTAACACAATATTAAAAATAAATATTAGACCAATTAAAAGAGTTGTAACATGTAAAATTAAATTACCAAAATTCCTTATGCCTTTTTCAAAATCTGTATTAGAATCTTTTTGACTAAGCGAGGAAGTGATTTTACCAAATTCAGAATCTTTTGCCAAATTAACTATAATCGCCATCCCAGAACCACTAATAACATGAGTCCCCATCCAAAGGCAGTTTTTTCTTTCAGAAAGAGCTGTATCGGCAGGTACTTTTGTTGTAAGCTTTTCTACAGGAAAAGTCTCCCCAGTTAAACTTGACTCATCAGTAGATAGAGAATTATCCTCAATAAGCAAACAATCAGCTGGTATCATATCACCAGTTTTAACCCTAATTATATCACCAACAGTGAGGTTGGCATTATCAAGCTCTTTAAAAGCCCCATCTCTTAGGACCGAAGAGGTAACACTAACAGAAGAAAGCAAACTTTTAACCGCATCATTTGCTTTACTCTCATGAAGATAACTCAAAAAAGAAGAAATCAAAATAATAATCAAGATAATAATTCCGTCAGAATAATCCTTCATAAAAATCGACAAGACAGCCGCAAAAATTAAAATCATAGTTATAGGGCTTTTAAATTGGGACAAAAAAATCATAAAATTAGATTTAGACTTCTTTTCCTCAAAAACATTTTTGCCATAAGCTTCAATCCTGTCGCAAGCTTCCCTATCTGACAAACCAGCTTCACCCGAATTTAATTTTTTAAAAATATCTTCTTTATCATATGACCAAAAATCTCTCATACCTGCCTCCTAGTAAATAGAACAAATATATAGTATTACTTATTTCTCCTAATATTTAACGTTTCTTTTACTTACACAATCGGTGGATTTTACACCAGACTATTGTCCATAATTTCTATTAAGTCCAAACTTTTAATAATTTTCTTTTGTAAATTAGCCTTTGTCCTTATATCTAAGTCTATTATATTACTAAAAAAAATATCATCTAATATAAAGCCCGCTTATAAGAAGAAAGTCGCCTAGTTGTTTGCCTTTATTAAACTATATTTTTCTAAACTCTTCTTATCCCAATACCCTAATTTTTTTTCTAATAAAAAGCTTCAGCTATTTGCAAATACAAATCAATAAATATTGAATTCTTCCTGGCGACAATAGATAAATCATGAACTAGATTGAAATCTTCTAGCTCTATGACCCTTAGCACACCTTCCTCTAATTCTTTTTTGACACAAGATTCAAAGATAAAACTTATCCCACAATCTGCCTTGAGCATTTCTACTATAGAACGCATATTATTTATCTCTATAATATTTGAAAAATCTTTTGTATCAATATTGTCCATTCTTAAAAAATTCTTCAAGATAGCCAAGGTCCCAGACCCCTCTTCTCGTATGATGATTCTTTCATCTAATAAGTCTGTTAGCTTTTTTACTTGTTTGTTAAACTTGTGGTCTTTGTGGCAGAGGCATACAATCCTATCGCTTTTGTATTTTTTAATAAAATAATCACTAGATTTTATAAATCCCTCTATGATGGCAAAATCTATCCTACCACTATCAATATCACTTAAAATCTCGTCAGTATTCTCATAATAAATATGAAAATCACAAGAAGACTTTTCTTTGATTAGGGATATAAGCTTATCCAATATTAGATATTCTCCGACTGACCTTGTAAAACCCAAGGAAATTTTCTCACTCTTAGTTTTATTCTTGGCTAATATCATTTTCAACTTATCCTGATCATTTGACATAGAAAGTAGGGCAGATTTTAGAATCTTGCCCTGATCTGTCAGACACAAATTCCTCTTACTTCTATAAAAAAGTTTACAATTGTAATAGTTTTCTAGATACTTAATATGAGTAGATATAGCCGGTTGAGTTATATTAAGACTTTCAGCAGCCCTTGTAAAATTCATATATTTACATACTTCTAAAAAACTTTCTATCCTAAAATCTAACATGACATCCTCCTCATCTATCATAACAAATTTTTATTATATAGTAAATAATTATAATTTTACATTATAGTGATTTATTATATAATAAAAAAAGTGAAAGGAGCATATATGATAAAATCTATAGAAAAAAATATAAAAGGGATTATTCTCTGCCTTATAATTGCAATAATATCCCAAATAATCGGCAAAAAAATCCCACTCGTAGGACCAGCAGTCTTTGGCATTCTAATTGGCATGGCCTTAGGTCAAATTATAAAAGACAAAAAATCTTATATGAGTGGTGTGAGATTCACATCAAAGAAAATTCTTCAATACGCTGTAATCCTCCTTGGATTTGGACTTGATCTTGGAATTGTTTTAAAAACTGGAAGAGAATCCCTACCCATCATCCTATCTACCATATCAACATCACTTATAATCGCATACATAGCCTACAAGGCTGGACTTATAAAAGGAAATATTGCAACGCTTGTTGGCGTTGGCTCATCAATTTGTGGTGGTTCAGCAATTGCAGCAGCCGCACCAGTTATTGATGCAGATGAAGATGAGATAGCCCAAGCCATATCTGTTATATTCTTTTTTAATATCTTAGCAGCTATCCTATTTCCAAGCCTAGGTCGTATGATTGGATTTTCTACTACCGATGGTCATGCCTTTGGTATATTTGCAGGCTCTGCTGTTAATGATACATCATCAGTTACAGCCTGTGCATCAACATGGGATACAATATTTAATCTTGGTAGCCAAACACTTGATAAGGCTGTAACAGTAAAATTGACAAGGACTCTAGCAATAATTCCTATATGCTTAGGACTAGCCTTCATAAGAATGAGAAATGCCGAACAAGAATCTAATAAAAAAATATCCATTATACAAATCTTTCCATTCTTTATAATCTACTTCATCCTTGCAAGTTTGATTACAACCATAGCCCTCGCCAAGGGAGTAGATATAGGATTTTTCAAGCCATTTAAGGACTTATCCAAATTTTTTATAGTAATGGCAATGTCAGCTATAGGTTTTAATAGTGATATAGTAAAACTATTAAAATCAGGAGCTAAGCCACTAGCCTTAGGAGGAGTGTGCTTTATATCAATCACATCCATAACCCTAATACTAGAAAAAGTTCTAG
>NZ_CAUPHG010000063.1:0-10454 GCF_963510915.1 uncultured Anaerococcus sp.
TTCATCTCCCTAAAAAGTTCAGCCACCCTGGCCTGGTCATCATTAAAGCCTTCAGCCAAGCTCTCCTTGGTAAGGGCTTTAAGTTTTTTGTCAATCTCTTCCATATCCTTTTCAATGTCTCTGATTTTTTTCTTAACCGCCCTTACTTCATCTCTTTTTAGCTTTTCCTTTTTTCTTTCCTTTTTAATTTGAGTCTTGGTAACTGTGGATTTTTCTTCCTCTGTTAAGGACATTTCCCTAAGCTTTTCCTGGTAGTAATCATAATTACCAAGATATAAATCCATCCTATCGGCTTTCATGTCTAGGATTTTTGAGGCAATCTTATTTAAGAAATACCTATCGTGAGAAATTATCAAAAGGGTACCCTCAAAGTCGAGGATAGCATCTTCAAGAATTTCCTTACTATCAATATCCAAATGATTGGTCGGCTCGTCCATTAAGATAAAGTTACAATCAGAAATCATTAGTTTAAGAAGGGATATTCTTGCCCTTTCCCCACCAGATAATTCAGATATTTCCCTAAAAACATCTGTATCATAGAACATAAACTTGGCAAGATAGGACCTTATCTCAAAGTTTGTAAGCATTGGAAAGGTCTCTCTAATCTCATCGAAAATTGTATTTTCAAGATTTAAGGATTTTTGCTCCTGGTCAAAATATCCCACATTTACAGATTCACCAATCTTAGCTTTTCCTCCATCTTGGGAAAGTTCACCGAGAATAATTTTAAAAAGCGTAGTCTTTCCTACTCCATTATCGCCAATTATAGCAGCTCTTTCATTTCTATAAATTTCAAAGGAAATATTTTTGAAAATCTCCCTACTATCAAAGGACATCCTCAAATCTTCAACTTTTAGGACATCCATACCTGATTGGATTCTTGGGGTAAATTTGAGATTCATTGTATCTGAAAGTTCTATTGGCTTTTCGATTCTTTCCATCTTGTCAAGGAGTTTTTGCCTAGACCTTGATTGGGAAATACCTCTTTTTCTTTTTGATCCGCCTAGGTTTTTGAGCCTGTCGATTATTTCTTCTTGTCTTTCTATTTCCTTTTGCTGACTCTTATATTGGTGGATTCTTACTTCCCTGTCTTTTTTCCTTTTTTCCATGAAAATCGTATAATTCCCAGAATAAGTAGATAGTTTTCCATGTTCTAGGACCATCATCCTATTGACAGTTGCATCTAAAAAGTACCTGTCGTGGGAAATAATTATGGCTGTGCCCTTGTAATTTTTGATGAAAGTTTCTAGAAAATTTATGGCCTTTATATCTAGGTGGTTGGTTGGCTCATCAAGTAAGAGCAAGTCCGGTTTTTCTAGTAAAAGACCAGCTAATTCCACCCTTGCCTTTTGGCCACCAGATAGGTCAGAAATTTTTTTGTTAAAATCTTCCTTGGCAAAACCCATAGCAGAAAGGGTGCCTTCTAGTTCACTTTCTATGGCGTAGCCATTTTCTTTATGATAAGCATCTGATTTTCTTGTGTATTCATCCATGATTGCGGCAAGCTTGTCAGGATTAGTTTCTGTGCTCATCTTTTTTTCAAGGTCTCTGATTTCAGCTTCAAGCTTAATTAGGCCATCAAAAACTGACAAACAATAATCATAGACAGTCATCTCAGAATCAAGGCTTAGGATTTGCTCTAAATACCCAACTTTCACTTCTTGGGGGATGAAAATTTTCCCTTCATCCGCAGCTAGTCTTCCTGTTAGAATATTAAAAAGGGTAGACTTGCCAGCACCGTTTAGTCCAACTAGTCCTGCCTTATCTCCCTTTTCTAGGTTGAAACTTAGGCCATTAAAGATAGTCTTGTTAGGGTAAGACTTGGCCAAGTTCGATACATTAAGTACATTCATTAAAATATAAAATCCTCTGGGGAATTCATAAAGTATGTCAAAGTAAATAGAGATTCATCAAGGTGAACAGATTCTATAACTGCTCCATTTGAAACCTTCAAATCAACTGGTGAGAAATTCCAAATGCCCTTGATACCACCCTTACATAAAACATCTGCTACCTCTTGTGCCGCTTCCTTTGGGGTAGCGATAATACCTATATCTATTGTGTTTTTTGCTAAAAAATCAGCAAGTTCAGAGATATCTCTCACCTTGAGATTATCATTGGATAGGCTCTTAGCCTGCTTATCAAAAACAGCCTCAAATTCATAACCAAGGTCTCTAAAAGACTTGTATTGATAAAGGGCATGACCTATATTTCCATAACCAATAAGAATTATTTTATAGCTCTTATCAACACCAATTATCTTTGACAATTCATCTATAAGCTCTTTTACATTGTAGCCATAACCTTGTTGACCAAAGCAGCCGAAATGGTTTAAATCCTGCCTAATTTGGCTAGCTGTAAGGCCTGTTATTTCTGATAGTTCCTTAGATGATACCCTAATTATTCCCTTTTCATTTATGCTTTCTAAATACCTATAGTACTTAGGAAGTCTCTTAATCACAGACAAAGAAATATTTTGTTTAGTCATTATTAAATCTCCGCTCCTTGTTCATCCTCATCATCCAAAATGTGAGAATTTAGTATCTGCCTATCCTCATCGCTTAGACTGTCATCCTTACTATCAATCTCAGCAATTATACTATCTAATCTTTCATCCCTAATTCTTCTTAACTCTTCTTCACTTAACTCTTTTTCCTCTACCGGCTCTTCATGCTTATCCATTAGGAAAATTACATTGGCTAGGTGGGAAAAATAAACAACAACCAAGCTCGAATAAAAAATAAACTGGTTGTAAGCTAGGAAGAAATCGTTATTTATCACTATCTTCCTAGGAAGGACCCTTACAAATATCGCCAAGGCAGAAAGTCCGTGGATTGATAAAAATGCAAAGGCTATACTAGTTATAATCGCAAGGAGGATGGAAAAGCCCCTAGCTTTTTTATTTAATAGCACATCAAAACTATAAACAACCATAGTCACCCATGCTAGTAAAAATAAAACGTACCAGGCTAGGCTTAGGACCCATCCATTTGCGAATCTTTGTGAAATAGTTAAGAGAAATAAGACCATGATAAGAAAGACCAAAAACTTACTAATCCTTCTTTCAAACTTATTTTCCATGTCCACTCCTATTTTTTAGACTTGTACCTCTTTTGACTATCTAGGATTTTCTTCCTAATCCTTAGATTGTGAGGGGTAATCTCGATTAATTCGTCCTCTTCTACAAATTCCATCATTTCTTCAACACTCATTTTCTTGGCTGGGGTAAGGATAATTGCATCATCATTACCGCTCGCCCTTGTGTTGGTCATTTTTTTCTTTTTGCAGATATTTACATCGATATCAAGACCCTTGGCGTTAGATCCTACGATTAAACCTTCGTATATTTCTTCACCTGGTTCAATAAATAGTTGACCCCTAGATTGGGCTGCATTTAGACCGTAGGCTGTTGCAAGACCTTTTTCTGTAGCAATAAGACTACCTAAAGGTCTTCTCTCTAGGTCACCCTTGTACCTATCATAGCCTTCAAATTCGGTATTTAAAATACCAGTACCTTTTGTGTCAGTCATAAATTCAGTCCTATAACCTATAAGACCCCTAGCTGGAATCCTAAAAATAAGTCTGGTATATCCTGATGCGGATGGGTGCATATCAATCATCTCGCCCTTCCTACGACCAAGTTTTTCTATAACTGAACCAGTGTATTCTTGGTCAACATCTACAGTAGCAATCTCTATTGGTTCAAGCTTCTTGCCATTTTCATCAGTCTTAAACATTACTTCTGGTTTAGAAACTTGGAATTCATAACCTTCTCGTCTAAGATTTTCTATCAAAACTGATAAGTGGAGTTCGCCCCTACCAGAAACCTTAAAAGCTTCAGTTGTATCTGTTGGTTCAACTCTAAGAGAAACATCTGTTTCTGCTTCCTTAAATAGCCTATCTCTGATATGTCTGCTTGTAACGTATTTTCCATCACGACCTGCAAATGGTGAATCATTTACAGAAAAAGTCATAGATAGGGTTGGCTCTGAAATCTTTGTAAATTCTATTGGTTCATGATCTTCTTCTGTACCAATAGTATCACCAATCCCAATATCTTCCATACCGGAAATTGCAACAATTGAACCGAATTTAGACTCTTCAACCTCAACCCTATTTAAACCATCAAATTCATAGATGGTTACAACTTTAGACTTAACCAGCCTATCTGCTTCATTATAATTAGTGATAACTGCTGGTGCATTTTTCCTAATTGTACCACATTCTACCTTACCAATCGCAATTGTACCAAGATAATCATTGTAATCTGTAGTTGAAACTAAAACCTTAAAGTCATCTGTATCTGGCGCTTCAAAGGCAGGTGTGTATTCGATTATAGTATCAAGGAGGTCTGTCATGTCATCTTTTACAACGCCCTTTTCAGAACTTGCCCAACCTTGTTTGGCTGAAGCAAATACAAAAGGACTTTCAAGATATGACTCATCCGCATTCAAAGAGATAAACAAGTCTATGATTTCGTCTTCAACTTCATCTATCCTCTGATCAGGTCTATCTACCTTATTTATACAAATTATAGCTGGAAGTCCCAATTCTATAGCCTTTTTTAGTACAAACTTGGTTTGTGGCATTGGGCCTTCGTGACTATCTACAACAAGTACAACTGATTCGGCCATATTAAGTACCCTCTCAACCTCACCACCAAAATCGGCGTGGCCCGGAGTATCAATAATATTAATCTTCATACCTTTATAAGATACAGCTGTATTTTTAGCAAGAATTGTGATTCCTCTTTCTTTTTCTATGGTATCAGAATCCATTACTCTTTCTTTGACTGCTTCGTTTTCTCTAAATAAACCTGATGTTTTTAGTAGACCATCTACAAGTGTTGTTTTTCCATGGTCTACGTGGGCAATAATTGCTACATTTCTAACATCTTCTCTAATCATTAAATCCTTCTTTCATGCTAACAAATTCTATCAATATATTATACCTAATGTTAATTAATTATCAATAAATGGCAAATAAAAAACATCCCTTCCAGGATGTTGTTAAGAATTTCGTATTAGACAGGCGATAGTAGATTTTTCTATAATTACCTCATCAGACAGTTTTTTTACAAGATCAATGCCCCTACCAGACTCAGAAAATTTTTCAACTTCTTTTGTAGACTTTATACCCTGCCCCTGGTCTTTGACCTTTATTAATAAGTAGGCATCATCAAAAAGAACAGAAATATCTATTAATCTAGACTTATCTTTTTTATTGCCATGCTTATAGGAGTTTGCAGTCAACTCATCTAGAATTAGCCTTAACCTAAAAATTTGGTTTTCCTCATAAAGCCTTGCTTCTAGCATATCTATAAACTTATCCCTAAATTTTTTTATGTCTTTAAGGTCAGAATTTATGACCGCCCTAATTATCTCCATATCTATCTCCTAATGGATTCATACCCCTTTTTTGTTTTTCCTATCATTTTCATTTCTTCTTCCATTTTTAGACTTATTCTAAAAATTTTTGTTTAAAAAATCAAATCTGTGGTATAATAATTACATAGTAGATTATGAAAGGAGACATTTATGAAATACGTATGTACAGCATGTGGATATATTTATGATCCAGCTGAAGGTGATGTTGATAACGGTATTGATGCCGGTACAGAATTTGCTGATCTTCCAGAAGATTGGGTTTGCCCAGTTTGTGGTGTTGGCAAAGATATGTTCGAAGCTGAATAATAAAAAAATAAGAGGCCCAAAGGCCTCTTTTGTTTTGCTTTCTTTTATTTACTTTCCTTGCGTTTTTCTTTTCTTTCATTATTTCTAATCACTATGCCTATAGCTACTACCAAGGCTATAATGAATATCAAACTTATTATAACAATTGGATTTTTAAGAAAAAACTTTTCTTCCTCTTCGCCATCATTAGCTGGATTTAGGGCCAAAATTTGGCTTCTGTCATCATCTTCTTCCTCATCCCTATCTGGCTTTACCTCAAGGAGGATTTTTTTCTTTTTTTCTGGTATCTTATCATCAAGGCTTGTATCTGACGAATCATTATCAAGAGGTATAGCCTTGCTTTCACTTATTGATATTATCATGTTAGCAGCTTCATTTTCAAGCTTTTTTCTCTCGTTCGCTGTGGTTGCAGCTTGAATTTTTTTATTAAAATCCTTCAAAACTTTTTCTGTCTGCTTGCTAACATCCTTAGTAACAACGCTTGAATGTTTCTCTGAACTTATAGTTGATTGAATCTCAGCCAAAGCTTTAGAAAGTTTAGAGTTTTTATCTAATTTTTGAACCATATCATCTACAGCCTTCTCAATCCTCTCCATATCTGCATTGGAAGGTCTATCAGGAGCAGCCATTTTACTATCGGCTGGCTCTTCTTTTTTGTTATTATCCTTTGAGCTTGGCTCTTCTTTTTTTGGTTCTATTGGCTTAGATACTTTTGCCTCTTCTTTTTTGTTTACTTCTGGATTATTTTCACTAGGCTTACTTTCTTCTTTTTTATCAACACTATTAGCATTTACATTGTTAGCCGCCTTATTAACAGGCGCTACACTTTCAGTGATAATTATTTTCTCGCCAGCCTTCTGATCAGTGCCCTCTTTTACTGGTTGATCATCAGATGCAAAACTATTAAAGCCTATGCAAAAAACAAAAAAGCTTATTAGTATTATTTTTATATTTTTTCGCATCTTTAATCACCTTCCTACTTGTATTTTACCTGCAAATACTTATTAAACAATCATTCATTACTATCAAGAGCCTCATCAGATGAATACCAACCCTTACCAATAATTGATGAGGTATTTAGGATGGTGATAAATGAGTATGGGTCAATCCTTTTAATAAAAGACCTAAATTTAGCTGCTTCGAAATTACTTGTCACACATAAAAACACAGAAATATTAGTACCCTTATACAAACCTCTGGCATCAACAATAGTAGCCGACCTATTTAAGTCTTTCTTGATAAAGTTTCCTATTTCTTCTGTCTTTGAGGTGATTATTATAAAGAGCTTGGCTGTATTCATAGATCCTATGATCATGTCAACAAATATTCCCTTCATCATCAAACCAAGGATTGAAAATAAACCAATCTCTATACCGAAAATCTTTATAGATGCTATGGTAAAGATAGAATCCACTACCAAAAGGGACTTACCAACCTCAAGTGATGTGTATTTTTTCATAATCATAGCTATGATATCTGTACCACCAGATGAAGCTGCGAGGTTAAATAAAATTGCAGAACCAACTGATGACATTAAAAGAGTGAAAATCAACTCAAGCATTTTATTATCAGTTAGGGAGCCATTGATTGGGAAAATCTTCTCTAAGGCAAGTGCTGTTAGAGAATTCAAGATTGCAACATAGCCTGTCCTAATAGTAAATTTTTTACCAATCACAAAAAATCCTATAACAAGCAAAACTACGTTATAAAATAGGGTCAATTGAGGACGGTTGAAAGGCACAAACATTGAAGTGATAATACTCATACCCTCAACCCCTCCTATTACAAAGGAATTAGGATATTTAAAAAAATGAGTACCGCAGGCCATAAGAATAGCAGCAAAACTCATCCAAAAGATCTTGTACTCCCTAGTTTTTATATTGCGTTCGTCAATATTTCGAACCTCTTGGTTATTTTTTTGACCTAAATCGATAGACTCATCAGTTTTCAATTTCTACTCTCCATATTCATAAAATTTACATTTAAGTGTATGTATCATATTATACAATGAACCAACTTTTATGCTAGTAGCCTAGCCAAAGTTGGTTCATTGTCCAAATATTTATTTTTATCTAATCATTTGAATAATTATCAAAATATCCTTGGATTAAAACAACAGGTGTACCCTTATCTCCTGATCCCGAAATCAAGTCAGATAGAGAACCTAGTAGGTCTGTAATCTGTCTAGGAGTAGTTCCTAACCTTTTGTCAGCATCTGTATTTTTATCCTTATTTCTAACAAGTTTCTTAAATTCTTCTGCGGCTTCTTCGCCTGAAAGATCTGCTAAATCATTATCAGCAACGTATTTTAGCTTTAGTTCGTTTGGTGTACCTGTAAGACCGTCTGTGAATCCAGGCGAAACAACAGGGTCTGCTAGTTCCCAAATATGACCAACAGGGTCTTTGAAGGCTCCGTCACCATAAACCATAACTTCTACATGCTTACCTGTTTCAGAAATAAGTCTTTTTTGAAGTTTCTCTACAAACTCTTGAGCATTTCTTGGGAATAATTTTAATTTATTTCCAGTAGAAAGATTTGATCCTAAAAGACCATAATCTGGGTTGAAACCTGAACCATCAACAGATTCTGTAAGAATTTCATCAAGTTTTAATACCTTCTTAGCACCAGCTTCTAGAAGTTGTTTTTTAACAAGATTTCTAGTGTGGATTGATGCAACCAATACATTATCAGTAAATTTTAGAGCATCCACTGGATTATTTAAAAAGTGAATCTCAGAATTTTTTGCAATCTCCCCATAGAATTTTGGATAATCCATCTCTGTGAAAAGATGTTTATAATCACCAGCAACTTTCCTAAATTCTTCAAGACTTAAAACATCAGTATAAGCATTAATGTCAGAATTAAACAGATCCATCTCATCCATAACAAAGTTACCAACCTCATCAGATGGATAAGATAAACAAATATGAAGTTTTTTGCCTGATAGGGCAAAAGCCTTTAGCATTATTGAAAATCTATTCCTTGAAAGAATTGGAAATAGTATAGCAACTTCATCACCATCAAACTTATTTGCAAAATCCTTAGCAATTTGCTCAATAGTAGCATAATTACCTTGGCTTCTAGCAAGAAGTGACTCAGTTACAGCAACTACATCCTTATCGCGAAGTTTAACTTCTTTTCTAGCTACTTCCTCAACAATATCACCGACAATATCAACTAGATTGTCACCTTTTTTAACAATTGGTGCCCTAAGGCCCATTGCAACAGTTCCTATTAATCTTGGCATTTTTTTTCCCCTTTCATGCAAATTATACAACCTAATAAAATAAATTTAAATACTAAAATGAAAAAAATTTTAAATTAATTTATATTTCTAAAAAAACTAAAAAATACTAAAAATTTAGCTTTTAGCATCGAATTTTTCCTTACATTTTGGGCATCTAACCTTGATTTTACCCTTGTTTTTAGGAATTCTTAACTTTTGTCCACAAGTTGGACAAGAAATATACTTAAAGCCGTCATCTCTTGATTTACCTTGATTAAATTTATCTTTATTGAAAACATTTTTGATTGGATCAATAACATTTTCAATAAAAACTTGATTTTCTTGACTTCTTTTTAGAATATTAGTAGACATAGTTCTAAAAATAGCATAAATTACAATAAAAGAAGAAATGCCATTTAAAACTGTAGACTTAATAAAATAAGCCACAAGGACTGCCACAATAGCTATCCAAACTAAAAATATCCCATACTCATCAATACCGTATTTTTTCTGCACCTAATCACCTACCAAACCATTCATAATTTCAGCAATATCGCCATTAATAATATAATCCGCAAAACCATCACGAGGAGTAGTTTCTTTGTTAATTAAAACAAGCTTATCTCCCCTATAAAAATCAATAAGCCCTGCAGCAGGATAAACAACAAGGCTAGTCCCGCCAACAATCAAAACATCTGCCTGGGCAATCATATTTATTGCATAAGAAATATTATTTTGATCAAGACCCTCACCATAAAGAACAATATCAGGTCTTACAATCCCACCACACTCATCACAGTGAGCCTCAGCCAGAAATTTCTTAACATAGACAAGGTCAAAATTTTTAAAGCACTTTGTGCAATAATAATCCCTCAAATTGCCGTGAAGCTCAATTACATTCTTGCTGCCTGCTTCTTGATGAAGGCTATCAACATTTTGAGTAATAACAGCCCTAAGCTTACCCATTTTCTCAAGTTTAGCCAAAGCGTAATGAGCCTTGTTAGGCTTAATTCCATCAAGCATGAGATTTTCCTTACAATAAGTCATAAACTCACCAGGATGGTTTACAAAAAATTCATGACTAAGCATATATTCTGGAGAATACTTGGAATTATTTTTCCTGTTATAGAGCCCTGTGGCCGACCTAAAATCAGGAACACCTGATGCGGTAGAAACTCCTGCACCCCCAAAAAATACTATATTATTTGAATCATCAATAATTTTTTTAACTTCATTAAGAGTATCCATATGACTCCCTTCCTATTTATATCATTATAATCTTTATAGAGATACTTACAAGAGATTGGCAAATAGATTTTACAAAATATATTAAATGTGGTATTATGGGCTTAGATTTTCTTAGAAATATAAGTAAAAATAAAAAGAAAATCCAATTGAAGCTTAAAAAGATTTGACAAAGTATTTTTTATATAGTATATTATAATAGTCAGTAACGGCGGGGTGTGGCGCAGCTTGGTAGCGCGCGTGTTTTGGGAACATGAGGTCGAAGGTTCGAATCCTTTCACCCCGACCA
>NZ_CAUPHG010000064.1:0-10214 GCF_963510915.1 uncultured Anaerococcus sp.
GGAAAACTGGTGAATTTGAATTTATAACAGTTTCTTCTATTTCAGGAAATTTATTCCTCAAATCTGATACTGGGCGGATGTTGATCATAAAAAGCCTCCTTTATCGTTATTATAGCATAATTATATCATTATTGTATCATTATTCAATAAGAGCTTTATTTTTGAGATTAATTAGCAGGATTCAATTAAGAATTTCATCTTGAAAAATAGATAGTAATGTAAAACGAAGTCTAAGCATGATATAAAAGTATTTATGTTAATTTTCTTCTTTTAGTCTACTAGACTCTTATTTTAAGAGATAGTAATATATTATAAATAAAACTATAATACATAAAAAACCGAGGCTCAAAACCTCGGATTTTTGCTATTTGGTGGAGAATAGGGGAATGGACTCTTAGGGTTTATGATGGTTGGAGTTTCAATGTTTTTGATTTTATTGTTACGGTCTTTGTTACGTTAGGACTGTAAAAAGCTTACAAAATCTTCTGGAGTTTCCTTTTCTTCTTCGGCCATGATGTGGGAGTAGATTTCTAGGGTTATGGTTGGGTCGGCGTGGCCTAGTCTTTCTTGGATGTACTTTATGGATTTGCCCATGCTTAAAAGTATGGTTGCGTGGGTGTGTCTAAAGCCGTGTAATGTGATTTTTGGTAAATTGTTTTTTTCTACTATTTTATTTAATACTTTTAGGGGGTAGGATCTTGTTACCATTTTACCGCTTCTTTCGAAGATGTATTTTTTGTTTGTTTCTTTTAGCTTGATTAAGGTTTCTACTGTTTCTTTGTCTAGCGTTATGATTCTTATATTGCCTGTTTTGGTTGTGGATATTATCTGCTTGCCGTTTTTGTCTCTTGAGATGGATTTGCTTATGGTTAGAGTGTTGGTTTTAGGGTTTAGGTCTGACCACTCTAGGGCTAAGGCTTCTCCAAATCTCATTCCTGTGTGAGATAGGAGTCTAAAGAAAGCATAGGCTTGAGGGGTTTCGGTTTCTTTAGTGATTTCTAAAAAGTTTTTTAATTCTTCTGGTGTATAGTAGTTTTTTTTATTTATTTTTTGCATGTCTTGTTTCTCCTTTGGTACTTTGATTTTATCGAATGGGTTTGTTTCTATGGCTTTTAGGTCTTTGGCGTAGCTTAGGACGGCTTTTGTGTATATTGCTATGTTGTTTATGTTTTTATATCTCTTGGAGGCGTCGATTATAAAGGTTTGGGCTTGGAGCTGGGTAAATTCTTTTAGGAGGATGTCGCCGATGTAGGGGGTGATTTGGTTTTTGAAGAGGGATTTGATTTTGTAGACGGTTTGATCTTTGACGGTTAGTTGCCAGGCTTCTAGCCATAGTAGGTAGGCGTCGTTGAAGGTTTTGATTTGGATTTCTGGTTTGGTTGGGGTTTGGGTTCTTAGTTTTAGGTAGGCGTTTTCTGCTTGTTTAGTGGATTTGAAGCCTTGGCGGTTTGTTCTGATTTCTTTGCCTGTTAAAGGGTCTATGCCTAGGTAGGCGTTAAATTTGTAGTAGGTTTTGCCGTCTTTTTTGTAGGTTTTGATTTTCATAGCTCCTCCTTTCTCTTTTTCAAGTCGTTAAGTGTCTATCTTAGGGGGTTTTTATAGCCCCAAAGTTTTCACTAGGGGCTTACTTTATTTTAAAATACTATCTAACAAATTCAGCTAATAAATTTCCTTTACTTTTTTCAAAAATAGAAAGTCCAAGAGTGGGATCCTTTAATTGATACATGAGATAAAAATCAGTTTCTCCACCTTTATTGACAGATACGCCTAAATCTTCTTTGTATTCTTCGTTGCTATATGTAGCCATGTAGCAATCATAATTAACATCCTTACCCGTCTGAATTGCTTTAGTTGCTAAGCTAAATTCTTGGTATGGTTTTATTGGTTGGTCTACTGATTTATTTGTAAATTTCATAGGAACAACTAAGTTTAAGGAGTCTTTATTTATTTCGGATTCTACTAGGAAGGCATCTCCAGTTTGAATATATGATAAATTTTCATTTTCCATTATGATATATTTTTCAGATTGTGTTTGTCCGGGTTCATCTTGAATTTGTTGAGGCTCCACATCTTTTTTTGATATAGGTTCTTCTTCAGTATTCTTATCTTCCGTCTTAACTTCTTTTACTACCTCAGGTTGTTCTGTAGGAGCTTCAGCAACTGTCTCTTCCTTAGTGCTTGCCTTGTCTTCGTTGTCACTACAAGCTGTTAGCACTAGTACAAGTGCCATTAATGTTATTAATTTTTTCATAATTCCTCCTTGTTTTATATATTAAGCCATGCAGCCAAATACTTCATCGACTGCCTCTGCTGGCAAAATAGCTTTAAGATAATTTATTAATTTATCTCCATAGTCCTTTTGCTGATCTGTGATGTAAGGTTTTACCCATTTGTTTTCAAAGTAACTTTGGGCCTCTGGGCCGTTATCTTTACATAATTTTTGCAGTTCTTTAAAACTTACTAACGCTAAGATTAGTTGTGATTTATTTTTTGTGTCGGCTTTCAAGATATTATCTTCGTATATTTTAATAATCTCTTTCATACTTTCCTCCTTATCTCCTTAACGATTCCTAGGATCCTTACAGGGTCATCTCCTGGGCCGTAGGTTGTAGGAGCGTAGTTTGTGTTAAATGGTTTTAAGGTTATTGTTCCATTATCATTTTTTAGAACAGTTTTCAATGTGGCTTCGTAGCCGTTGACATAAACTGCAGCGTCTGTGCCGCTTTCACAATCTGGGGTTTTTTCAATAATAACTGTGTCGCCGTCCAAGTATTTTGGGTACATAGAATCTCCATCTACTTTAAGGCCTAAATAGGTCTTGTTTTTGTCGTATTCCTTGAAGGATAGGTCTTCGGTGTCGGAGATATCTTCGATTGCTTCTATTGGTATTCCTGCTGGTATGCTGCCGTAAACATTGATTGTTATGTAGTCCTGGCCTTCGGTTAGCCTATTTTCACTTTTCCCATTGAGGTAGTCGATACTTACATTAAAAATTTCAGCTATTTTATATAAAGTGGCTATATCAGGTTCCCTCTGATCGTTTTCATAAAAAGATATTGCTTTAGGTGTCAGATGTAGCTTTTTTGCCAGGTCAGATTGTGTGTAATTTTTTTCTATCCTTAAAGACCTTAATTGTTTTCCAATCATTTCTAGCTCCTTTCAATATAAATAAGTACTATGAGTACTATCTTATTAAATATAATACCCCTTTTCCCTTGACATTGTACAAAAAGTACTGTACAATGTGTACATAAGGTAATATAAAAAAACAATACAAAGGGGTGATAACTATAAATGAATTAAAAAAGTTTAGGGAAAGTGCTAATTTAAGCCAAGACCAACTAGCCCAGGCGGTTGGAGTAACTCAAAGATATATTGGTTTTTTAGAGGCTGGAGACAGAACTCCATCTTTAAAAGTGGCTAAAAAAATAGCAGATGTACTTGATTCTACAGTTGACGATATTTTTTTAACTAAAAAATGTACAAAATGTTCATAAGAAAGGAGGAAATATGAAAATAGGAGTAGCTGAGAGAGAATTTCTTAATAAAAAAGAAATGGCTGCTTGGCTTAGTATGAGTGAGAATACTCTTGATAACTTAGTCAAGGAGGGGCTGCCTATATACAGGTGGTCAAGGAAAGTTTATTTTTTAAAAGATGACGTAAAGGAATTTTTTAAGAAAAATTACAAGTATGTAAACGAGGAGTAGGAGGAATGGACAAGGAATTTTTCAAAAATAATATAAAGGATCTGACGGTTGAAGAGTTAAACAAAATTAAAAATTGGCTTTTAGAACATCCTAATCACGCCGATCAAGAAGAGTGTTTAGAAGTAGTGAATGAATTATTAGGAGAAAATTATGCAAGTATTTAAAATACCAAGAAAAGAAAGAATCGAACTAATGAGCAAGAGAAAAAAAGACCTTGATTTTATGGATAAGATTAAGCGTAGAGAATTAGAGGGGGCTATAAAATTCAGATTGACTGAAAAGGCATTGATTACAATTGCTAGCTTGATGTGGCTAGGATTAGGGATTGGTGGCTTTACTCCACTTTGTGAAGTATTGTGCATACCTTTTGCCATTCTAACACTTTTTGGCGGGCTTTGGCTTGTATAAAAGCAAAAAGGCCCAGCCGAAGCTAAGCCAATTTAATAAAAAACTATAGAACTATTATACCAAATTACGAAGAAAAAGGAAGAGAGATAGGAGATTATAAATGACTAAAATGGATTATAGAGATGATATCAGGGAGTGGCAAGAGTTATTAAAGTTTTCAATGCATGAAGCGATAGAGGCTATATGGATGGAGTGCGAAGAAGATTTGATAGAGCGTTACAAAAAGGTATTGGCTACCCCAGATGATGAAAAACGTCCATCATCATTCACTATGATGCAAATGACTGGATTAATAGGAGCTGTCTTAGCTATAAAATATGAGAAAGATGAAAATGAGTTAATGAGGATATTGAAAGATAGCGACGCTATATTTGTAAAGGAGATAAAAAACAACTAAGACAAAACAATCACTGCAAAAACAAAAAAAGGAAAGATATGAAGGCTAAGGATCAGGTTGAATTTTTTGATGACATTAAAGATATGGAAATTGAAAGTTTAGAAAAGGTCAGAGAGATACTGCTGACTAAGAAGATGACTGACAATAATATAAGCAAATTAAACCTAATAGATATTGCAATAGAAGAAAACTATAGACGAAAGGAGTGTGTGGAAAAGTTATGAAAATTAAATTTATACAAGAAAAAGAATTTGAAGTTGATATCGACTTGGAAGACATTTACAAGAAGTTTGATGGAGATGTGCAGAAAGCGATTGAAAGTGGCAATTATGAGCCAGTTTATGTTGGAAATAAAGATTTGGTAGTTTTTGATAGTGATCTAACACACAAAGATGTGCTTTTCAGAGATTCCCTTATAGAAGAAAAGCGTAGACAAAAGGAGTATCAAAGCAAATTATGAAAATACAATTAAAGAAATTAATTCTAAAAGATTTTAAAGGAATTAAAAACTTAGAGATAGACTTCACAGAAAAGACAAATATATCAGGGGACAATGCCACAGGAAAAACAACGGTTTTTGACGCTTACTCTTGGTTACTATGGGGCAAGGATAGCTTAAATAGAAAAGACTATGAGATAAAGCCTTATGACGTAAATAACGAGGTTGTTCACAATCTAGAATCAAGCGTAGTTGGAATCTTTGATATAGATGGTAAGGAAATTAAATTTGAAAGAATATATAAGGAGGTTTGGAGCAAGAAACGAGGATCTAACGCAGAAACCTTTACAGGAAATACTACAGATTTTTATATAAATGACGTGCCAAAAAAGAAAAAAGAATATGAAGACGAGATAGGAAAAATCGTTACTGAAGATGAATTTAATCTTTTATCTAATCCTTTATATTTTAATACAATCTTAGACAAAAAAGAGCGTAGAAACATACTTTTAAGTCTTGTAAAAGATGTAAATATTGACGATGTAAAAGAGGCTAACAAAGAGTTAGAAAATCTTGACTTATCGAACTACACAATTCAAGAAATCCAGGCTATGGCCAAGGCTTCTTGTAAAAAAATCAATGACAAATTAAAGGAGATACCAGCAAGGATTGACGAGCTAGAAAAAACCAAAACTACAGAAGCTTTTGCTGAGCTTGAAAAAGAAAAAGAGAGTCTTAAAAAAGAGATTGAAGACCTAGACAAAAAGCTTGCGGGATCAAGAAATATTAGTGAAGACCTAGACAAGAAATATAAGCAAATTGCCGATGTAAAAAATCAAATTATAAAAATAAATACCGACTTCGATGATGGCAAAAAAGAAAAATTAAAAGACCTGGAAGAAGAACACGCAGACCTAAGAAGAAAAATCACTATGGCGGAGTTTGAACTAAACAATGCTAGAAAAGAAATTGAAGTCTTAGATGAAGATATAAAGAGACGTGAAGAAAGAATTGCTGAATGTGATAACGAACTAGAGAAGATGCGAACTATATGGGACGAAATACAGATAAGAAAGCCAGATAAAAGTTTAACCTGTCCTACTTGCGGTAGAGCATACGATGGTGAAATGAGAGCGGATTTTCTAAAACACTTCAACCTAGAAAAAAGTAAAGACCTAGAAAAATTAAGTGAAGATGGCAAGAAAATTAACGAAGTTAAAACTACTTATCAAGTTAGCATAGCTTCTTACAAAAATCAGAAAGATGAAGAACAAGCAAAGATTGACAAGTTACTAAAAACTCTTGATGAAACCATGCAAGCAAGAGAGAAAATCCAAGACCAGATGGAACAAGTAAAAGCTTTAAGCTTATGTGATAAAAAGGCAAAAGAAATTAATAGCCTAGAGGAAAGTATAAAAACTATTGAAAAAGAAATAGCTAGTATAGGCAAGGAAGACAATACACAAATTTTGGAGCAAAAACAGGCCTACAACGAACGCTTGGAAGAAGTTAATAGCAAACTATCTAATCAGGGTTTAAACGCAGAATTAGACGGAAAAATTAAGAAATACATGGAGGAAGAAAAAGAGCTAGGGAAAGAATTTGAGATCCAGCAAGAAAAACTTTATCTATGTGATGAGTATATAAAAACTTATACACATTTAGTAAGTGACAAAATTAATGCCCTTTTCACTAAGGTAGAATTTAAACTCTTTGATACTCAAATAAACGGCGGAGTCGTAGAGACAGCAGAGGCGACTTATAAGGGAGTGCCTTATGGCTCATTAAACTCTGCGGCACAGATCAACGCAGGTTTGGACGTAATAAATAGCTTATCTAAACACTATGATAAAGAGATTCCAATCTTCGTAGATAACGCTGAGTCGGTAAACGAGTTAGTAAAAACTGAAAGCCAGTTGATAACTTTAACAGTAAATAAATTAAAAAATTTAAAAATAGAAAATTTATAGGAGGAAAAAATGACAGAAATAGCAAAAAGAAAAGAGAACAAAATAACAAAGACAGAGGCAAGCCAGATTATAAATCAGGCTATTGATCAATATACTAGCATGGTCCAACAAAATGTTTTTGATGTGCCAGATAATTATAGCTATAAAAATGCTATTCAGCAGGCTAGGTATCTACTTACCAAGCCTGCGGAGAGTGGGAAAAATGCGGGTAAGACAATAATCGATGTTTGCACCCCTCAGTCAATTCTACAGTCTGTAATGGAGATGGCACAGAAGGGGCTTAATCCTGATAAAAAGCAATGTTATTTTATACCTTACGGGAATACCTGCACATTGTCGGTTTCTTATCAAGGGAATGTAGCTTTGGCAAAGAGGAACGGGCAGGATATAGGCGAAATATACGGATATGCGGTGTATAAGGCTGATAAGTTCGAATTGGAATTTGATATATCTAAGGGGACTTACAAGATTAAGACCTATCAACCAAATGTCAATGATTGGAAAAAAGACGATATAATCGGGGCCTTTGCAGTAATAACTGATAAGGCGGGAGAAGTTAAGTACACAGAATATATGACTATGGAGCAAATAAAAGCGGCTTGGTCTATGGGTGCGGCAAAGGGAAATTCTCCAGCTCATAGAAACTTCCCAGACCAACAGGCTATAAAAACCGTTAAGTCTAGGGCGGTTAAGTCCTTTGTAAATACGGCTGATGATTCTGATATTGTTGGGAATGATGACAAGTTAATAGCTTATACAGACCAGTCCTTTAAAGAGGAACTAGAGGAAAAAGCAAATGTACTTGAATTAGATGTGTCAGACTATGAAGAAGTAAAAGAAGCACCAGCTAATGTAGATACAGAGACAGGGGAAATTATCGAAGAAGAGGCTGCAGAAAATATAGAAAGTCAGTCGGACTTTTTCACTCCTGACTTTCAAGAAGTCGAAGAGGCACCGTTTTAATGGAAATTGAAGTATTAGGGACTGGATCAAGCGGAAATTGTTATAAGGTTAAAGTTGGGACGGCTACACTCTTACTTGAGTGTGGCCTGCCATATAAAAGGATACAGAAAAAGCTTGATTTTAAGGTATCAAAGATCGATGCCTGCTTAATAACCCACGAACACCAAGACCACGCCAAGGCAGTTAAAGAACTAATGAAAGCTGGAATTGATTGTTATATGACTAAGGGGACAGCAGAGGCCCTAGGGATAAGCGGACATAGGCTAAAAACTTTTAGACCGTTTGAAAAGGCAAGATATTATTCAGAGGAAATCGAGGGGTTAATAGTTTTACCTTTCGAAGCAGTCCACGACGTGGCGGAGCCAGTCAGTTATTATATCAGGACTTATAGCAAATATGACAAAGAAGAATCCTTAGTTTTTGTGACGGATACTGCATATATGAAATATAAAATACCTGCCTGTGATGTCCTGATGATTGAGTGTAATTATGTGAAGTCAGTTTTAGATGAGCAGGTGGAGAATGGAAAAATAAATATAAGTCTTAGGAATAGGATTGTTAGAAACCACCTATCTTTAGAAAGCCTTGTTGAGGCTTTAAAGGCGGCCGACTTATCCAGGTGTAAGAAGATATACGTGCTGCATTTATCGGACGGAAATAGTAATGAAGAAGTAATTAAAAGAACTATACAGGAGCTTACAGGAGTAGAGGTGGTGATATGTTAAATGAGCGATAGCAAAAGATATTACTGGTTAAAATTGCCGGAGGATTTTTATGATGATGACACTATTCAATGGATAGAGGATCAGGAGAATGGTTCGGCGTATGTAAATTTTTACTTGAAGCTGCTCCTTAAGAGCTTATCTGATGATGGTAGGCTTATAAGATATGTCGGCCAGAGGCTTATGCCCTATGACGTAAAATCACTGGCTAGGCTTACAAATACGGAGCAGGACACGGTAAGGGTTGCCCTTGAACTCTTTGTCAATATTGGCCTTGTAGAGAGGCTTGAGACAGGGGAGCTTTATATGAGTCAGATCGATGAGATGATAGGGAAGGAAACTGAGGCGGCCAGGAGAAAGCGTAAGCATAGGGCTAGAAAAGAACTAGTAGGAGAAAAAAAAGAACTTCCCAGCGGGACAATGTCCCAGAAAAGTGGGACAATGTCACAAAATAATGGGACAATGTCCCAGCGATGTCCCACAGATAATAGAGATAAGATAATAGATAAAGAGTTAGAGAAAGAGATAAGAGACGATAATGATGTAGAGGATTTGTCAGAAGAAGAAATAAAGACAATAGAATATTTTTATCGTTTTTTAAAAAACAACACCAGTAAAGCAGATAATGGATTAGTTATCAAAGCAATTAAGAAATATGGCTGGAAAAGAATAATATATACCCTTTGGTATTTGAAGTATGAACAAAGAGCAAATGTAACAAGTTTTAAATATGTAGAAAAGGTTCTTGATTGCCAAAAGGATTTAGATCCAGGGACAATAGAATTTATTTCTAATAGAGAAATTAAAGAATTGAGGAAATTATATGAAAATTGATTTTACAAATACAGAAATAGTTACACTTTCGGCAATACTTATAGGATTGTCAGATGATATAGAAGAGATGTTTAGCGGCGATGAAAATGAAATGAATAAAATGGTAAGGGAAAATTTTTCTAGCTTGTCTTATAAAATTATCAAGGAAAGCATGATAATTATGGCAAGAGAACGAGAGCCTATGAATGCTGAAATCTTAGCGGAGGAAGTCGATGAATAAAGTGATACTTATAGGCAGACTTGTCAGAGATCCTGAACTAAAATACACACAATCAAACCAGGCGGTGTGCAATTTTACATTGGCGGTTGATAAAAACCTAAGTAAGGACAAAAGGGAAGAAGCGGAGGCGGCGGGGAGACCTACTGCCGACTTCCCCAGAGTTATAGTTTGGGGCAAGATGGCTGAAAATTCTTCTAGGTACTTATTTAAGGGCAGTCAATGTGCCGTTGATGGAAGAATTCAAACAGGTTCTTACCAGGATAAGGACGGGAAGACAGTTTACACTACTGATGTCATAGCAGAAAGGGTGGAATTTCTCACTAGAGCAAGCCAGGAGAAGAGAAACGATGGTAGGGGTACAAATACCTATCAAAATAATTCTGGAAGCTCTGAAGAGTTTTTTGACGATGATTTCAGGGAGATTGAAGACGACGGAAGAATCCCTTTCTAGATAGGAGTCCTTATGACTGATTTATTAATAGGGTGTAGGTATAGAATTAATTTAAATTATATTGGTAAGGATAAGTACAGGATCTGGGACAATTACGAGGGA
>NZ_CAUPHG010000065.1:0-10101 GCF_963510915.1 uncultured Anaerococcus sp.
AAAAATTTAGTATGAAATCGGCTGTAAATTTTCATGAAAAATTGACAGTTTATTAAAGTTGTTTAAAATTAAGAAAAGCGCCATTCCTATAGGAATGGACAAACATTGATACATAAAAAATGTATCAACCCTTACCCTTATATCAGGATTTAGGTTGATACACAAAATTATTTACAGACTCGATGCAATTTAATAATATTTAACAAAATATGAAATTTGGTTCTTATTTTATATTTTTATAATGATAAAAATGGTTATATCAATTTTATTTTTTTTGTTTTGATATTTCATATAATAGTTTTTCTATTAAGAAGTCTATAGTCAAGACATTCCAGTGATTGTAATTATTATTATCAAAGTAGATTTGTGTATATTGAAGAGAATAGTCAGATAATTTTGAAAGAGAATTATCAGTATGTATAGAAATACCGATTATTTTTACGTTGCTTTTTTTTAATTCTATAATTCTATAATTTTATTTTTTATATTATTTAAATTACCTCTATATGAGATTATTAGAATAAGTGATTTGCCGTTGAGTTTTATTTTTTCAAATTCTTCTATAGATCTAATTGTTTCAAAGTGTATATCATATAAATTAAGATCTGCTATAAAACTTTCTCCTATTTTATTTTGTTTCCACCCAGTAGCGTAAAAATATAAATTATCTGAATTTATTATCTCGTGTGCAGCATTTTTAGTAACGATGTTTGATAATATATCGGTCCACTCTAAATTATTGATTATTGTTCTGATAAAGTCGGAATTAAAATTTTCATTTATAATTTCTTCTGAATTTAATTTATTTCTTACCCAATATTTAAAGTCATTATAGCTTTTAAATCCAATTTTTTTAACTAGTCTAAAAAGTGTTGAATTTGATGTGAATGTTATATCAGCAATTTCTGAAATTGTTGAAGTAGGAATTTTCGAAATATTATCTTCAAGCAATTCGATAATTTGAAAATCAGATTCAGATAAAACGTTTTTATTCCTTATCGCAATGCTTTTTAATACATTCATATATTACCTCTCGTTACGAAATAATTATTATTATAATTTATTATACTATTATATGATGATTTTAGGAAATTTTTCAAAAATGAAAAAAAATCCACGAAATAACGTTTTCTATAAAAAATGAAAAAAATTTTAAAGTAGATATTAAAATTGAAATATCAAGGATTATAATTTATAATACAAATAGGAAAATGATTCTATAGGAGGTATTATGAAGAATATCAAAGTAACAATTGCAGGAGCGGGTAGTGGTTATACACCAGGGATGGTTTTATCTTTACTTAAAAACGAATACTTTAAAGTGAGTGAAATAAGGCTTTACGATATAGATAAAGATAGAAATGATGATATGGAAGTTATAATCAAATTTATTGTTGAGAAAGGAGGGTATTGCACAGATATAATTAAAACTGAAAATCCAGAAACTGCCTTCAGTGGAATTGATTTTGTATTCTCACAAATAAGAGCTGGTGGCATGAAAATGAGAGAAAAAGATGAAAAAATACCTTTGAAATATGGATTGGTAGGTCAAGAAACCTGTGGCCTTGGCGGATTTTCATATGGTATGAGATCTATGAAAGGGTTTTCTGAACTGGTTGATTTGATACAAAAATATGCACCAGAAGCCTGGATTTTAAATTATACTAATCCCGAAACCATTGTAGCTGAAACTGTACGAAGAAAATATCCAAATGCAAGAATAGTCAATGCTTGTGATATGACAATTGGTATTGAAGAATTGGCATGTAGATCATTTGGATATGATAGAAATAATTGGATTGTTAATTACTATGGTTTAAATCACTTTGGTTGGTATAAATCAATTTATGATGTCTCATTGCAAAGAGATGTCATGCCAGAGATAATAGAAAAAATTACAATGAATGGATTTGATACAGACGGAATGGATAAAAGCTGGGCTTTAACATATGAAAATATGAGGAAAATCACTAAAAATTTTCCTACTAATTTGCCTAATAATTATTTGGAATATTATCTTTATCCAAATCTAATTGTTGAGGAATCTGATATTAGTTATACTAGAGCAAATATGATAATGGATAGTAGGTTGAAAAAAATTAAGGATACAGTCAAACTAATAAAAAATAACCCTAATTTAAATAGTATCGATTATCAAGATGATTTACATGGACAATATATTATTGATATTGCTGACTCAATTTTAAACAATAAGAATAGAAGATTTATGCTAATAGTTCCAAATAAAGGAGCAATTCCAAATCTAAGAGAAGATGCTACTGTCGAAGTTCCTTGCTATGTAAATGCAAAAGGAGTTGAGCCTATTAGATTAGGATATGATATACCTGATTTTCATAAAGGCTTGATGGAGGCGCAAGTCGCATCCGAAAAGCTACTTGTTGATGCATTTTTTGAGAATTCCTATCAGAAAGCTTTAGAGGCATTTACTTTAAATCAAACAGTTCCTAATTCTGATGTTGCAAAGAAAGTTTTAGATGAAATGATAGTAGAAAATAAAGATTATTGGGTTGAATTGAGGTAATAATATGGGGAAATTAATTATTAATGCAGATGACTTTGGATATAGTAGAGGAGTTAATGCTGGAATAATTGAAGCTTATAGTGAGGGTTTATTAACATCAACAACCATAATGGCAGGAATGCCTGGTTTTGATGAAGCTGTTGAATTAGCAAAGAAACACAAAGGATTAGGTGTAGGCGTTCATTTAACTTTGACTTGTGGATATCCAGTAAGCAGTAATTTAAAAACAATTGTTGATGAATCAGGTCTATTTATGAATCTATCGTTTTATGAAGATAGTAAATTCGAGAGCCTAATTGACTTGGATGAAGTTTATGCTGAATGGAAGAGTCAAATAGAAAAAGTATTAGAATCAGGAATAAAGCCAACCCATCTTGATAGTCATCATCATGTAAATAATATTGGAAAAATTAAAGACGTATTTGTTAAATTAGCTAGAGAATATTCTCTACCTGTAAGGAATAATTTTGATGTTCCAAGTGATATAAAAACAACAAGTAAACTTATCGATTATTTTGATAGAATCGGATTTGTTAAAAAGATATGGAGGGGGATGAATTGTGGAAATTTAATAAAGGATTGTAACACTTATGATAGTATAGAAATTATGTGTCACCCAGCTTATGTAGATAATTATCTACTAACTCATTCATCTTTTCATGTAGATAGAACAAGTACTTTAAAAGAATTGAAAGACGTTGAATTAAAAGATGAATTGAATAAGAACAAGATAGAGATGATAAATTTTTCACAAATATGAGGTATTAAAATGAAAGATAAATTATATAATTTAATGCAAAAATTTTCTAGAGCCATTATACAGCCGGTAATGTTTATGGCTGCAGCAGGTATATTAATAGCTTTTGCAGCAATTTTAAGATTGGAAGTAATGCCTAAATTCATTGTTTTAATAGGTGAATTTATAAATAGTGTTGTAGTAAGTGGTATGATAGCCAATTTATCAGTTATATTTTGTGTGGGAATCGCTGTTGCTTTAGTTCCAGATAAAAAAGGTGATACTGCAACAATCGCCATAACTTCTTTTTTGATGTTTCTATTTGCTAATAATTTTTGGCTAAGTCATACAGGTAACTTAGCTGAACCAACAGAAATTGGTCTTGCTGGTACTGGACAAGGCAATGTTCTAGGTGTTCAAGTAACGGACATGGGAGTTTTCTTGGGAATTCTTATGGGGTGTATAGTTGGATTTGTTGTAAACAGGTTCAAGAATGTTAAATATCATGAGTATTTATCAATGTATGAGGGAACAAAGACAGCTTTTTTGGTGATGGTATTTGTTTCTGCCATCTTAGGAGTAGGTGTTACATATGTTTGGCCAATATTTGATAATCTATTAAACGCATTAATGAATTGGATTTCAGATGCTGGTCCGCTAGGTTTCTTTGTTTATGGTGTTGTAAATAGATTGGCGTTACCATTTGGATTACATCACTTATTATGGGTGCCTATGTCATATTCTCCAGTAGGAGGCTCAGCAGTAATTAATGGTCAATCTTATTTTGGGGCAACAAATATTTGGTACGCAGAATTGGCTAATTTAGATAAAATAACACAGATTGACCCTTCTATAGGATCTCTAGTAAACTTTGGTTATACAGCTTTGCCTTTAGGTATTGCACTTGCTTTGATTCATTCAGCAAAACCTGAAAATAAAGATAAAGTTAAAGCTTTGATTATTCCTGCTGTGGCTACATCAGCTTTGGCATCAATAACAGAACCAATTGAGTTCATTTTCTTGTTTAGTTCTCCTATCTTATGGATAGCACATACATTTGTTTATGGTTTCGGTATGCTTATATCTAGTTTATCTGGCTTGAGAATGTATGTTGGAAATATAATAGAAACTACCTTATATTGCTTGGCCGTACCAATGAATTTAGGAAAGCAATGGCTAATACCTATAATTTTTGTTATTTTAGTTGCAATGGAATATTTGTCCTTTAGATTTCTTATCGTTAAGTTAAATTTAAAAACATTAGGAAGACAAGATATGCCTAATGAAAAGCAAATAAGAGAAGCCATAGAAAAAAGAGATAGAATGAAAGGTAAGAATGTATCAACTAATAAAGACCTTAAATCAGATATTGATGAAATTGACTCTCAAATGGCATTGATAATTGATGGTTTGGGTGGGGCTGATAATATTAAGACCCTTGAAAATTGCTATACAAGACTAAGGATAGAACTTAATGATGCTAGTAAAGTTGATAGAGAGATATTAGATTTGTATCCATCTAAGGGTATTATCCAATCTGGTAATAATATTCAGATTGTAATTGGTTTAGGTGTAGATAAAATTAAAACAAATTTAGAGCATGAATTGAGTAAGTATTGAGTTATTGAGATAGAGGGCTTGGTTAAAGCTCTCTATTTCAATGCATATAAGTTATATAAAGATCTTATTGTACTCCCGTTAGAGTTATTTTTTATATTTTGAAATAGAATTCTATATTAAAAATCACAAAACCTATAATATATTTAGCATCATGGATACAATGGCTTTATTATAATATATTCTGTCATATATGTGTATAAAGCATAATATTTACACAAGATTTTATATTTTACGAACAACATGAACAGTGGTTGAAAGAATCTAACGATTTGCTGGAGGTATGTTTGAACTTGTTATGTTTATTTAGGCTAGTGTTCTAAATAGAACTTGCTAACAAATAAAACACTCAGACATATATAGAAACTTCTTTAACTACTTTTAGTTTTCCTAAATTATGTTTGTATAACCCTTAAACAATTTGAAGGTGAATATCAATGACTTCACCAATTGTTTAATAAGACTTGTGTTCAACTTAAATAATTTAAGCAAGGGTGAAAAGGTTGATTATTTTGTAGAAATCGGAACTTATTTTGGGGTTAGAAGTAAATCACATATTTATGTAATAGGTGTTAAATATGTAATAGATGCCTTTGGCGAATTATTATAAAAAGAAAAAATAAAAGGAGAATATTATGATAAAAAAACATTCAATAGTAGTAGCTGGCGGTGGATCAACATTTACACCAGGAATCATCGGAATGCTTCTAGATAACATTGATAGATTTCCGCTTAGGGCAATTAAGCTCTATGATAACGACGAAAAAAGACAAGCAATAATAGGGAAAGCCCTAGAAATTCTTCTAAAAGAAAGACATCCGGAAATAGATTTCACTTATACAATAGATCCAAAAGAAGGATTTACAGATGTTGACTTCGTACTTGCTCAATTAAGAGTCGGTAAATATGAGATGCGTGATAGGGATGAAAAAGTTCCGTTAAAACACGGTTGTATTGGGCAAGAAACATGCGGACCAGGCGGAATGAGTTATGGTATGAGATCAATCGGTGGGGTGCTAGAGATCCTTGATTACATGGAAGAATATTCACCAGACGCTTGGATGCTAAACTACTCAAATCCAGCAGCCATAGTAGCAGAAGCAACAAGAAGACTAAGACCGAATTCGAAAATAATCAACATTTGTGATATGCCAATCGACCTAATGTATAAGATGGCAGATATGGTTGGTTTAAAAGAATGGCAAGAATTAGACTTTTCTTACTACGGTCTAAACCATTTCGGCTGGTTTACAGCTATCTGTGATAAAGAAGGTAATGATCTTATGCCAAGAATTAAAGAACACGTATCTGTAAATGGCTTTGCAGATGGTATAGGAACTTCCCAACACGTAGATAAATCTTGGTTAGAAACATTCACAAAAGCAAAAGATGTTTATGCTCTAGACCCAGAAACAATTCCAAACACCTACTTAAAATACTATTTCTATCCTGACTTTGTGCTAGAACACACAAATCCAGAACACACAAGAGTTGATGAGGTAAGAGAAGGAAGAGAAAAAGAAGTATTTAGTTTATGTCAAAGCATAATCGATAAAGGAACTGCAGGAGGAGTCGAAATTGAACTTGATGCTCATGCAACCTACATCGTAGATCTAGCGATAGCACTTGCGGAAAATACAAAAGAAAGATTCCTATTAATAGTAGAAAACAGAGGTGCAGTTCCAAACTTTGACCCAACAGCTATGGTAGAAATTCCATGTTTAGTAGGTAAAAATGGAATCGAAAGAATCAATCAAGGACCAATTCCACAATTTCAAAAAGGTCTAATGGAACAACAAGTGTCAGTAGAAAAACTTGTTGTAGAAGCTTGGATAGAAAAATCTTACCTAAAAATGTGGCAAGCCTTAACCCTATCTGCTACAGTTCCGTCAGCTAAAGTAGCCAAAGAACTACTGGATGATTTAATTGAAGCAAATAAAGAATATTGGCCGGAACTTAAATGATAAAAGTAACCAATTTAAAAATCTATACTTGTCTATAATGCAGGTAGAGATTTTTAAATTGGTTTATTAAATTTAGTTTAGAAAAACTTGATAATATCAAATGAAAATAAATTTATCCAGTTAGAATACGTAATTGCCAATAAATAGTTATATAAAGTATCTGACTACAACTTTACAATCGATGAATTTGTAAGCCTCTGATTTATTTAAAAGACCTTAGTTCGAAGAATTGCCTAAGATAGGATTCAATGGCTATAATTACATAAAATATTACATGCTAAATGAAAAATAGATATTGTGGTGTATCCTAGGTCAATTTTATAAAAAATCAGGAGTGTATAATATGGAAGAATAGAAAAAATTATGGATTTTTATATAGGAAATAAGGACTAAGATGATATAATAAATACCTATAAAAAGTATTTTGCTTGATATTTGAATATTTAGCGCAATATATGATTGTATTGAGGAGTTCATAGCCTTTAATAATAAAATGTCTTAGAAGGCTTCAGCGAGTTTAGGTATATAATCTAATAATCCAAAGAAGAAAATAATTTAAAATTTGATGATGAAATCAATACACCAAATACAATGTAATCTGCCTATGACCATGTTACTATCCTTAGATTATGATATATATTTTTAAAAAAACAAGTATGGGAACATTTTTTTATAATATGAAATGATTACATCAAGGTAAATATTATAAAGGATCTTATAAAACTTTTTAAATATTGAGAAGATATTAAATGTAATTAATCAAGAGCATTATAACGAAAAGCAGAAAGAAATCATAAAATAGAGTGATATGGTCTTTGTATTATCTTATATTTTAGAAATTATTAATATAATTGATTTTCTAAATAACCAGATAAAGACAATTATAATTATTAAATGAAAAATTATCAAACGTCATCTTCTCGTGAATGACAGGCTATAACATTATCTTTATTTTACATGATGTATTTAATGTTAATTAAAGGAAAAAATTTCACTTATATCTCAAATTGAGCGACGCTTAACTCTATCATACTAACTTGCATATTATATTTAACTAAGAAAAATCAGTCTTTTGTAAATGTAAGTAAATTACTTGACAATAAGTCACTAAGCGTGTAAAATAGATAAGGATTGGCAGGAATTGCCAATTTATTAAATTTTAAAAGAATAGGAGGTGCATTATGCCAACAATTAATCAACTTGTTAGAAGAGGTAGAAAGAGCGAAAAATCTAAATCAGATACACCAGCTTTAGGTTATAACTACAATACTCTAAAGAGTAGAATAACACCTAACCAATCACCACAAAAACGTGGAGTTTGTACATCTGTTAGAACAGTTACACCTAAAAAGCCAAACTCAGCTTTAAGAAAGATTGCGAGAGTTAGACTTACAAATGGTGCTGAAGTGCTTTCTTACATTCCAGGAATTGGACACAACCTTCAAGAACACAGCGTTGTACTAATTAGAGGTGGTAGGGTAAAGGACCTTCCAGGTGTTAGATACCATATCATCAGAGGTACATTAGATACTGCAGGTGTTGATGGAAGAAAACAAGGTAGATCTAAATACGGAGCAAAAAGAGGCTAGTAATTAGTTGAAAAATAAGTGCATAATGTGCCTATTAACATAAAGGTATGTGTGCACACTTAACGATTAAGATCGAGTACTCAAGATATTACACATAATTGGTAAAGGAGGGAAGAAAAGTGTCAAGAAAAGGACATATACCAAAAAGAGAGGTAATGCCTGATGCTAAGTATAATGATAGAGTGGTAACTAAGCTTATCAACAACGTTATGCTAGATGGCAAAAAAGGCCTTGCGACAAAAATAGTTTATGAAGCTTTTGATATAGTAGCAGAAAGCAAAGGCGAAGATGCTATTGAAGTTTTCCACCAAGCGATGGAAAATATTATGCCAACTCTAGAAGTTAAGGCAAGAAGAATCGGTGGTGCAAACTACCAAGTACCAATGGAAGTTAGACCAGAAAGAAGACAAACACTAGCCCTAAGATGGCTTGTAAACTTTGCTCGCCAAAGAGGCGAAAAAACTATGGTTGAAAGACTTTCTAAAGAAATAATCGATGCATCAAACAATGCGGGTGCCGCAGTAAGAAGAAAAGAAGAGATGCATAGGGCTGCAGAAGCTAATAAGGCTTTCGCGCACTTTAGATATTAGTTAGGGGGATAGATGCCTAGACAGGTTGCACTTAAAGATACCAGAAATATAGGAATTATGGCCCACATAGACGCAGGTAAAACTACTTGTACAGAAAGAATCCTATACTATACTGGTAAAATTTATAAAATCGGAGATACCCACGATGGAACAGCAGTAATGGATTCCATGGAACAAGAAAAAGAACGTGGTATCACAATAGGATCTGCTGCAACAACAGCATTTTGGAAAAACCATAGAATAAACATTATCGATACACCAGGCCACGTTGACTTTACTGTAGAGGTTGAAAGATCTCTAAGAGTACTAGACTCAGCAGTAGCCCTATTCGATGCTAAAAGTGGTGTAGAACCACAATCAGAAACTGTTTGGAGACAAGCTGACAAGTATAACATCCCAAGAATTTGTTTTATTAACAAAATGGATGCTACAGGTGCAGATTTCTTCATGGCAGTTGATACAATAAAAGACAAACTAAAAGCAAACGCAGTTCCACTTGAAATTCCAATAGGAGCTGAACAAACTTTTGAAGGTGCTGTAGACCTTGTAACAATGCAAGCAGTAACATATTCATCTGAAGATCTTGGAGCTCATCCAAAATATTCTGAAATCCCAGCAGACCTTAAAGACCTAGCTGAAGAATACAGAAACAACCTTCTTGAAGAATTATCAGAAGTTGATGATACAATCATGATGAAATACCTAGAAGGCGAAGCAGTAACTGAAGATGAAATTAAAACAGCTATCAGAAAAGCAACTATAGAACAAAAAATATTCCCATGTTTACTAGGTTCTGCTTACAAAAACAAGGGAGTTCAACCACTACTAGATGCTATTGTTGACTACATGCCAAGCCCAGTAGATGTACCAGCTATAGATGGTGTTGATCCTAAAGACCCAGATGTAGTAATCGAAAGACATCCTGGAGATGATGAACCAACAGCAGCTCTAGCATTCAAGGTAGTAACTGACCCATATGTTGGTAAGTTAATCTACGTTAGAATCTATTCAGGTACAATCGAATCTGGTTCTTATATCTACAATGCTACAAAAGGCAAGAGAG
>NZ_CAUPHG010000066.1:0-9794 GCF_963510915.1 uncultured Anaerococcus sp.
AAACATATTCAAAGTCATGTTGTTGGAAATAAACTATAGTATCATAGTAGGTTTCAATCTCACTCCTGGTTTCCTTACCATTAAGACCAACAGGATTTATCATAAGACCACCATTTCTCCTATTTAATTCCCAGCTTTTTCCATTTCCAACATGATCAATAGTGGAACGCATCTTACTACCTGCATAGAGAATAACTCTATTAATATCATAATTTGCTAAGTTTGATAAAGCAAAATCTATTATCCTATATCTACCGCCGAATGGTAGCATATAATCTGGTCTAAATTTACATAATGGTCCATAATTTGATTCTTTAAAGTCTGAACTGTAAACTAATGCGACAATCCTTTCCATCCTATTCCTCCTCTATGCCTTCATTGCTGACTAGATAAACTTTTTCATCATTTTCTTTACCTATATCTTCGGTTAATTCCATATTTTCTGCAACAACTGCATTATATATTTTAACCCCTGATTTAACCTTAACTCCATTAAGCAAGACAGAATTATAAACTTCTGCTCCCTCTTCTACTTCTACTTCAGAAAAAAGTACGGAATGGTTTATCTTACCATCTATAACACAAGCTTCATTAACAAGGGTGTCTGTCAACTCGGCATTTTTACCAACTCTGTGTGGTGGTAAATTAAGTGATTTTGTATATATTTTCCAATTATCATCGTAAATTCCTAGTTCATTATTAGGATCAATCAAATCGAGATTTGCTTGCCAAAAACTTCTAACAGTTCCTACATCCTTCCAATATCCATCAAACTTATAAACGTAAAGAGGTGAACCTTGATTTAGCATTTTAGGAATAATGTCGTGACCAAAATCATTAGTTGATTCTTTATTTTCATAATCTTCGATTAATTCTTTTCTCAAAACCTTCCAATTAAATACATAAATTCCCATTGATGCAAGATTTGATTTAGGATTTTCAGGTTTCTCTTCAAATTCTACTATTTTATCATTTTCATCAGTATTCATAATACCAAATCTACTAGCTTCATCCCAATCAACTTCCATAACTGCTATAGTACAATCAGCTCCCTTTTGTTTGTGCACGTCAAGAAGCTCTCTATAGTCCATTTTATATATATGATCCCCAGAAAGAATAAGAACATACTCAGGATTAACTTCGTCTAAGTAATTAATGTTTTCGTAAATAGCTGAAGCAGTACCTTCAAACCACCTACCACCTTCTTCTGTATAATAAGGAGTAAGAATTCTTAACCCTCCAAAATTTCTATCATAATCCCATGCAGCACCAATACCGAGGTGTTCGTTAAGTAATTGTGGTTTATATTGGGTTAAAACGCCTATATCTTTAATCTCACTATTTGTAGAATTACTGAGGGCAAAATCTATAATACGATATTTTCCCCCAAATGGAACCACCGGTTTAGCCATTTCTCTTGTCAATGCTTTAAGTCTAGAACCTTGTCCACCTGCCAAAAGCATTGCTGCAGTGTTGTTTGCGTTTCTCATATACCCTCCTGTTTAATGAATAATAATTGTTTTCATATATATACCCAAAAAAGGAAATAATATTCTAGAAAACCTTTTCTTTATTTATATTTTATCATATCTACTCCTCTTTTGACAAGACTTATATAATTAGTATAATCTCTCTATATGGGGATGCCATGGTTTCGACGTGATTGAAGAGGCTTTGGCTGCAGGTCGTATATCAAAACGTAAATTGATAACTAAATATAAACGCAAACGAAAATAGCGAAGCAAACTTCGCACTAGCTGCCTAGTAATAGGACAAGCAATGAATATTAGGTCCGTCGCAGACTTAATATTTGTTTTATAATCAAGCGACAACCGATATATCAAAGCTTTGAGCTATATCGAGTAAGATGAAGCTAGCATAAAAACTTTTTGTAAGTTTTTGATTTTTTATGCGAAACTTTAAAACTTAATAAACTTGTAGATGCCTTTGGTGACGCTTTCACGGACAAGGGTTCGACTCCCTTCATCTCCACCAAACATATTGTAAACGTTGATTATTCAGCGTTTATTTTTTTAGGAGTACATAAAAAGTACTTATAATTTTATTATCAATCTTTTACATTTGAATATATTCATCTATTAGCTTATGTATTCATATAATATTAATCTCTTATTACCAGGATACTTTTAGTTAGCAGCCTTGATATAAGCAATCAATAAAGTAACATTCAGATTTTCTTATTCATAATTGCTAATATTAGATTTTTTAAACCTATATTGATTTATAAGAGATTTTTCAATCTTACAGATATAATTACATACCTCAAAAAATAAAAACGCTCTAAACTCAATTTAGAACGTCTTGTTTATCACATTTTAGCTTTTTATCTATCTAATTTTTAAAAATACCTTTTATAACCTTTTTATCTCTCTTTTCTCTTTGTAAAACTGTTTGCCAAACTGGATTAGCAATATTAGATGTTTGTACTTTAGGTTTTGAATAGTCATATGCACTAATATATTCTATATTGAATTGACTAGCTTCATAGTCTCTATAATCTTGAAAATCAGGATCATTCTTTATCTTTCTTAAAGCGGTATATTTTAGTTTTCTAACCTTATCCATAGGCTTATTTATTAGTACTCGTATTTTAGCAAGTGTTAATTCATAAAAGTATATGTACTTAATTACTTTGTACTCATCTTCACTTAGTATTGATTTAATCCTATCATTTAAGCATGAGTACATTATTTCTGATTCAATATCTATTCCCTCATCTTCAATTGTATCAATCAAATTTATATCTTCATCGACCGATTTTTTTATAGGTGTATCAAGAGATATTTCAGCCTTATATGTCAATTTATGATTGTTTATAGCATACAAACATTTTGTAGCATAGGTAGAAAACTCAAACCCTAAATTAGGATCATAATTTTCAACCGCTTTTATTAAGCATATAAAGGCTTCCTGTTCTAATTCTTCATATTCATTTGATTTAGGATTATAAAATTTATTTATTACTGGATATATAAGTTTTCGATTATGCAGCACAATCTTATTTCTTATATCAATATCCCTAGTTTTTTGATATTTTATAAATAATTCATCATTTGATTTATAATTTGCCATTTTACAATCTTATAACCTTTTGTATATTCTTTGTATATATTTATTTTAATTCTAAAATAACCCCAATAATTGCACAAAATCTGGGTTTTGTACAATAATTTAAACATTTCAAAATCAAAAACGACTAATTTAAGCCATTTTGTTCTTATGTATATTATACAATATTTTTAAGATTATGATAAGACTATTTATTAATTACAAGCTCGTATTTTGAGTTTTAAGACCTTTTATTTTTACAAGCATATATTTATATGTCTTTATCTTTATCATACGTCCTATAAAGTGAATATTGCTTGTAGATATAAATTAATCTCATAAGATAGCTTGGTATTTTCATAAACAGATTATATAAAAAACACACTAGTTTTTACTAAAGTGTTTGTGTTGTACTTATTAAATTTTACATTCCTGAATTGTTCATCATCTTTACTTCCCAATAACTCAATGAGTCGCCTGTTACAATATCTGGCCACTCTTCTTTTAAATAGTTAGCTGTTAATTGCCATTCTTTTTTATCTTCTTCACTTAAAGAGTTCCATTCGGCTTTTTCTTTTTCTGTTGTGAAAGTAATTTTTACATTATTCTGATTTTCCATATTTAACTCCATTAGTACATAAGAGATAATTCATAGGCTGTTGATCCTACGCAACCACCCATCATAATTTGTTCGGTGATTTCACCCGCTTTTAAGTCGGCTAAATGTCTTTCAAAATCTTCTCTTGTAGTCTCTTCGCCCTCGCCCTCAAAGTACTTATCTACTTCTTCATCACTAAGGCTAGGCCACAACTCCCTAAATTCTTTTATAACCTTATTTTTATAATCTTCATATTTTATCATTGAATACCCCTATAAGAATTAGACTAGTTTTTATTATAAAGCTTACCTGCAAGCTTATTCTTGCTTATATTATACTCCTTAATCTAGATTCAAATTTCTTAATTCGCTCTTGTAAAAAATAAATACACATAGACTCACTTAATGAGATTACGTCCATAATGATAAAAAAATATTATGTTATATTGATTATAATTACATAAGCATATAAAGATTAGAAATTGTAGACAATACCCTTTTATTAAACACGTCTTTGGCTATAACATCTTTACCTGTTAAATCCTCTTCTAAGCTTTTAAATTCAAGTAAAAATACTTCTTCGTTTTCATCTAGTTTTTTCTGAATTTCTTCGTCTAAATTAATTTTCATAATATCCAGGTATTTATTAATAACTGCTGATTTAAAATCATTATAACTATATTCTGATTTTCTCATAATATCCCCCAAGTACCTTATATAAATCACTAAAAATAATTATTGATCGAGTATCTTTTTCACAATAATTATACTCTTATCAAGTCTATATAAATATTATTAATCATCATTGACAATATTTAACAAAAATGTTCGATTTTGACGGTTTTTTCTACACTTTTTTAGTCGTTTTGAGTAAAAATGTTGATTTTCAACACGCTTTTTTACTCATTATTGATAAAATAAATACAAACTATTTTGATTTTATCGATTTTTTAAACACTTTTTTACTGATTACAAGCGATTTTGCTTGCTTAAAATACTTATAATTCATATGTTATTTACACTTTAAACGTTTTTTATACGCTTTTTTAGTCAATCTTTATCAAGGTATATCATAATTTTTAGCATAAAAAAGAGACCTGGTAAAGACCTCTAATTTAGTAACTAACTATATTTAATCTAATGTTATCATAAATTCAGCTTTCCCTGTATTAATCAAATTAGCAAATTTCATGAATTCATAATTTAATTTATGCAATGATAAACTCCAACTAAGCAATAAGCCATCAAGCAATTCATATGTTGAGTCTTTTGTGATCTCTCCATTACTTATTAATAAACCTTTATCAAAGTTTAATATCATCTTAGATAGGAAATTAATAGCTTGAAAATACATCATAACATCACTCATTTCATTATCTAGTGGACTTTCGAATACTTCAGCAAATTCATCTGTATCGTAAACAATATCAAGCTTATCAACTTCTTCAGTATCAATCGATTCATTTTTAATTTCATTTATAAGCGTTTTTTCATCTTTGATTTTTAGATTATAAAGTTTCTCTATCAAACTTTTTCCCTTTTCTAATAAATACACATCTGTTGTTTTTAATGATTTGCTACAAGAATTTGCTCCTAAGTGTTTCTCAATATCATGTAAATCATCTATTATCTCTTGTTCTTCTTTTAAGAATGTTATATCTTTTTCCTCTTTGCTACTACCTGTTTCAGCTTCAGTAACTGTTTCAGACTTATTGTCATGTTCCTTTTCCTTATCTTCTAAATCTTCTTCGTTATGATTCTCAGATGGTTTTAACATTTCATTGATTACTAAATTAATATTTTTTAAACTATCAATTTCAAAATATTCTGGATTATCATTAGCTACTTCTTTAAATCTCTTTAATCCTGATTGGTATCCATCATGAAAATAATTATATAATCTTTCTGTTTCTTTATCATAATTTGTTTTTATCATTTTAAAATCCTCTTTCTTTTTTTAATTTGATTTAAAGCGTTATTTGCTTCACTTTATTTTGAGTTTTAAGAGATTTTATATACCTAGCCTAGTATTTATACTAATAAATAGTTTAAATTTAAAATAGGCTATAAATATTAAAGAATTTAATATCTTTAAGGGTATAATATATCTATCCTAATAACTCTTATTCTTAGCTAGTGTTTTTTTGACTGCTAGCTTTTTTATTTATCTAAAACTTTTAACATTGCTTATCTCGTATAGATCCATTGCTTCATTCATCCTGTCGACTATTTGTTTAGGTGTCCTATTAGTTTCTGATTGTTCCCATTTTTGAAGTAATTCGCTCTTTTTATAATTTGTAGTTATAAATAATCTCTTATTTCCATCTATAACGCCATCAATGATTCTCTTAATTACTCCTAAATCCCAGTGGCCTTTTGTTGTTCCTAATTCATCAATAACTATAATATCATTCTTACAAATTCTTCTAATAACATCTTCCACTTCATCAGTAGTCATGTTGTTAAAAGTTTTTTTTACTTCCTCTAGAATTGTTTGTTCGGTTGCAAAATATACTTTTTTATCTTTTTCTTCTATAAGTTTTTTACAAGCTATAGCAATTAAACTTGTCTTTCCTATTCCGCAAGAACCCATTAGGCAAATACCTTTTCTCATTCTATCAAAGTTTTTTACATATCTAACTACCATCTCAACCATCGATTGATTTTCTTTGGTTATGGTTAAGTCAGAAAACTCTGCTTTTTTATACTTTTCTGGTATCATTGAATATTTTAATCCATTCTGCTGTTTATGGTATCTTAAATATGTTTCGTTAATTCTTTTTTGAAGTTCTCTTTCTTTTTCTGCTCGTAGCTTCTTAACTCTCTCTTCATCATATAAATCATCTATTCTCATATTTTAATCACATTCTTATCTTCATCTGCAAACCTATTAGATGCATTGTTACTGGCTCGATTGTCAATATTTTTTTCTTGCAAATATGATTCAAACTTATTTCCAAACAGAGTCTCTGGCCTTAAATATCTATTCATATCTGCACTTAATTTCCATTGCTGTGTCTTTGTATCAATAACTTTTTTAAAATCATCTAAGGTAAATCCCTCTTTGATCCTGGCATTAATTAAACTTTTAGTCTTTTGAGTAGTAGACTTATAATTTTTATCAGCTTTTTCATTAAGATAATTTATAACACAAATAATTATTTCTTCATTTTTCCCGTCTGCTCGACAATATATATTATTATTATTTATAGTATTAATACTTGTTATATTATCCGTGACATTTGAGACAGTACACTTTTGGACTCTAGAGACAGTACCCCCTGTCTCTCTAGACAGTACCCTAGTGTCTCTGTTGTCAGTATTGAAATAATTAATTCTAAGTTCCCTTTTAATTACTCTTTTTCTATCATCTGAATAAATTAGCTTTCTTGTTACATAAGATTTATTTTCTAACTCATTTATTGCCCTGATTATAGTTCTCTCTTTACAAGCGTGAATTTTTGCCAAATAAGAATTACTAGCAAAACATACACCTGATTTACTTGATAATGTTAAAATTGACCCAAATATTAGCTTTTGCTTATCTGTTAGGTTTTTATCGCTTAAAATCCTTATAGGCAATTTTGCATATGGTTCTATTTCTTGATTTATCTCTTCATTTTTTGTATTAGATTTTTGTTTATCATCATACACTAGCACCCCCTATTTCTTATTCATAAAGGCCTTAACTTCTTCTTCATCTAGCATATATCTTTCGCATAGATACTCGATAGGAATACGGCCTTGAACAGTTAAAAATCCCTTATCTTCTAGTTCGGTGTTTAAAGTTCTTATAACTTTATAACCCATTGATTTTGATACTTTTAAAATATCTTTTACATCATTCGCTCTTACAAACATTTAATCCTCCAACTTTACAATCTCTTTAGGATCAACATCTAAGGCTTTTGCTAGTTTGTTTACCATTTTTAATGTAGCATATCCTCGATCTAATATTGTCCCCAGCCATTGCCTTGAAGACTTCATTAAATCTGCTAATTCTGAAATATTTATGTCTTTTTCCAACATTAACATTTTGATTTTTATTGAATCGATTTTCATAATTCACCTCCAATGTAAATTAACTTAATTTTATTAATTATATAATAACTTAATATTATCAGCTTGTCAAGTAAATATTTTTGTTATATAATTAAGTTAAAATGAGGTGTATTATGTTAAATGAGAATATAAAAAAATATAGACAAATACTTGGATTAACTCAGAAACAATTAGCCGATATAGTCGGTATTTCTGGAGCTTTCATGTCTTTGATAGAACAAGGAAAAAATAATCCTAGTGAAGAAAATTTAAAAAAAATAGCTGAAGCATTAAATGTATCAGTTGAGGAATTAACTATTGAAGAATCTAACACACCAACTGAAGAGATATTAAATTTGCTTATTAAATTAACTGAAAATGAAATTATAGGTTGGTCGATATTAGATTATGGAGATGGTGATCGTGAAATATCTTCAAGAGTAAATGATGTTCTATATCACTTTTACTTTTATTCATTAGAAAACAATAATAATTGTTTAATGTTTAAAGGTGAGGAACTTTACCCAACCACTCCTAATGAACGTAAACTCTTTAAAAAGTTATATGATACAATAATGATTTATTGCAATATTAATAGTCAGATTTATAAAACTATAAGAGATCTTCAAAATCTTTTAAGCAATACAAACAAAGAATAATCATGCCTAGCTATAAAGATGAAAAAACAGGCCTTTGGTTTTGTAAATTCAATTATAGAGATTATAAGGGCAATATTAAGCAAAAAAAGAAGTCAGGATTTGAGAAAAGAAAAGAGGCACAAGCCTGGGAACGTGATTTTTTATTGGCTAGTCAAGGCCAACCAAACATGGCTTTTTCTGATTTTTTAGAGATTTACAAAAAAGATTGTTACCCACAAATGAGGTTAAGAAGTCAGCAAACAAAAAACAATCGACACAAAAAACTAATCAAATATTTTAGTGATATACCATTAGATGAGATAACTCCACTTGATATTAAAATGTGGCAAAACTCACTAATTAATGAAGATTTAGCTAGCTCTTATATTAAGATCCTACAAAATGAATTATCAGCAATTCTTAATCATGCTGTTAGATTTTATAACTTATCAGAAAATCCCGTAAAAAAAGCTGGCAAGGTTAAAATACCTGATGAAATTTCTGAACCTATGAGATTTTGGACTTTTGAGGAATTTAAAGAGGTTTATCAATACATAGATGATATAAAGGCTAAAACTGCAATAAATCTCTTGTACTGGACAGGAATCCGTAAAGGTGAATTACTGGCTCTTAAATGGTCTTGTATTGATTTAGATAATAAAACATTAAGGATTGAGTCATCTCTTCAAAGAATCAAGGGAGAAAACATTATAACCCCTACTAAAACATATGATACAAGAGTTTTAAGTCTACCTGATACAACAATAAAGATTTTGAGAGATTATAAAGATATGGTCTATAATCCTAGAGATAATGATCTTGTATTTGATTGGGAAAAAAGATTTATAGAAAACGGAATTAAAGAGGGAGTAAATAAAGCAAATGAAGAGATTAAGGAATATAACAAAACTCATGATCCTAAAAAAGCTTTAATAGAGAGAATCCACGTCCACGGTTTAAGGCACTCACACGCTAGTTATTTGATAAATCATAATGTTAATATAGTTTTAATCTCAAAGAGATTAGGACACAAAAAAACATCAATAACCCTGGATACCTATTCTCACTTTTTCCCATTGGCAGATGATGAAATGTTAGATATTATGAATAAGGATACAAAACTACTTCTATGAAAAAAAGTACATTTTGAGTACAAAAAAGGTACTAAAACACATAGAAATGGTATAAATTAGGATATATCAAAATATAGGAATGGCTTAATATCAACATAAAAGAAATAGAAATACAGTCTCTTTGACTCCCTTCATCTCCACCAAACACCTTTTAAACGTTGATTATTCAACGTTTTTTAATTGTCTTAGTATTTACTAATAACAACCATAAACTTATAATATATAAATTTTTGAGAATAAATTTAACAAAAAAACTCCCAAAATGACCTGAACCCGTAAACACGGAATAATTTAATAATATTTTAAGCGGAATGTA
>NZ_CAUPHG010000067.1:0-9558 GCF_963510915.1 uncultured Anaerococcus sp.
TTTGTATCCTATTTTCATATATGGCTTTTTCTAAACTTGCTTTTGTTTCTGGGTCCAGTTCTTTTTTTGCTGGCTTGCCATAGTCCATGGTGTATTCGCCTACAAAGTTTCTTACTTCATCATTACCGCTTTCGCCAGGAGCAAACTCTAATACAGCGTAATTTTTCCCTGGTGTATCAGTATATGCAAAACCTACAGCAGAGTACAAAGGACTAAGGATGCAGTGAAGTACAAAATTTTCTTCTGTTATAACACCATTTGATTCAAGCAGTTTATCGTACATACTCTTACCGTCAAGATTACTTAATTTTTGATAAGACCATATATCAAAGGCCTCATCGACACTCATTGTTCCAACACTTTGAGCTAGTCCATCACGACTTGACCTACTACCATTTGGTGTTACCAGATCATTAAAATTAGAACCATCTGGTCTATTAAAATCAAAACCAGTAAGGCTAATATCAAATAATCTTTGTACGGCTAACAACTCTAATCCAGGTAGCATATAAATACTATTAACAAAGTCTTCCTTTGATCCCCAGAAATCTCTTATATATCGACAGTCAGGATTGGAATTTTCCATTCTAAAAGGAACATTCTTATCCCACATTTCTGATCTTATTTTCTTCATCGCTGCTAGAACTCGGTCTCTTGTTTCCTGGTCTTGTTTTAGGTTTATGGTTATACTTTGGCTTGTTGGGCTGTCTGTTGACATGCCTAAGTCAAGCTTGGTGCTAGCATAAGAAATGCTAGAGCTTGCTGGATTTACAAGTCCTACAGCATTTGCTGACAGGCTTGCTAGAAGTGTTAAGGCTACAATTTTGTTTATTTTTTTCATAAAAACTCCTTTAATTATATATTAATTATATTGTAACATATTTTATTTTTTTAGCAAAGTAATGTAGTATTTATTTTTAATAAAAAGATAACTTATAATGATTTAGTTAGGATTTCCAAAAGGATCATCAAATGCAAGAGCTCGTAAGCTTCATATCCCTTTTTCATTCTCCATCTAGAAAGCTCAATACATCATCATAGACAAGTTCTTTATTATTTTCATTTAGGATTTCGTGTTTCATTCCCTTATATATTTTTGATTTTATATGCTTATATCCGATTTCTTTTAGGAAATTTAGGCTATTTTTTATCCCCTCATTACCCTTGGTTATGATGTCATCTTCACCTACCATATTATAGATTTCAAGGTTAGGATTTTTGCATTTGTAAGTTGATTTTCGACCCAAGAGCTTATTTATTTCTATAAGGGTTTTGGAATAAGCAATTTTGAATTTGAATATCCTAAGTGGGTCGTTTGCTTTTGCTTCAATGTTTTGTGGATTGTAACTAATAAAATCTAATCCCTTCGCACCAACTATTGCATCAATAAGCCTACTTTCAGCCTTATCACCAAAATAAAAACTAGCTACATTAAAGAAAAAAAACCCAAGTCCTGCCACCTTATTTACAGGTACAGTTCCGGTAATAATTAATTTATCTAGCAAGTCGTCGTTTTTTCTTAAAAATAACCTAGCTATCATTGAGCCCATAGAATGACCTAGCATATAATATTTTAGTCCTGGATATGATTCTTTCATGTATTTTGCAACCATGATTTGATCATCAATTAATTCTTCTGCTCTTTTCATATAGCCATTTGGATAGGTAGTTGAAAGACTCTTGCCATGTCCCCTATGATCTCCTATTACAACTATGTAGCCATTTTTATTTAAAAATTTGGCAAAGTCTAGATAATTTCCAGAATGTTCTGCCACACCGTGAATTAGTTGAACAATTGCTTTGGGATTTTCGCAGCTTAGGATTCTTACAAAAGAATCAAAACCATCGGTATTTGTAAGGTAGACTTCTTCATAAAAATCCTCTTTTCTAACAGTCTGTCTTTTAAAATATTTGCTTGTCATATTTAATGACTTGTAGCGAATATTCTTTATCAAATAATAAATTTGTGGAATTAGTAAAATTAAAATCCCAATATTTAACTTAATTAGCATTAACATATCCTCCCTTCAGCCTTTTTTAAATCTTCACTTCCCTTATATTCAGCACTAGTTTTTATAATAATTTCTACTGCCTTGACCATATTTTCAAGACTCATAGAAGCCGCTGCCCTCTTATTCAAAACTTGGGCTGGCAAATAAGGAACATGGATAAAACCTGCTGATATGTTTTTATATTTTTCTGCCAAATACAAATCATTATACATAATGAAATTGCAAACAAAGGTCCCAGCAGAGTTTGAAACCGATGCAGGAATTTTTTCTTCTCTTAGATTTTCAACTATTGCCTTGATTGGTAGAGTTGAAAAATAAGCGTTTTCACCATCCCGCCTAATTTTTTCATCAATAGGCATCTTCCCATCATTATCTGCAATTGAAGCATCTGCTATATTTATAGCCACCCTTTCTACTGTAATATCAGGCCTGCCACCAGCTTGGCCAAGGGAAATAATTATATCTGGCCTTGCCCCTCTAATTTTTTTCTCGAGCAGATCCGCAGTGCCCACAAATTTTGTTGGCAAGAAGAGTTTTTCTAATTTGTGTCCATCAATTTCATCACCAAGCTTATCTAAAATTAGACTTGCCGGGTTTATTTTTTCGCCACCAAAGGCATCAAATCCTGTAATTAGTATTTTCATAATTCACCTCTATATTTATTTACCATAAAGTATGAGTTTCTAAACAAAATATTAAATATTTATAGTATAATGATAAAAAAAGGAGTAAAGATGACTATTAAAAAAATAAATGGTGAAGACTTATTAAAACTTGACCCTTCCTATAAAATTATAGACGTTAGAACTGCGGAAGAATATAAAAACGGCCATATCAAAAATTCCATAAATATTCCCCTAGATAAAATTTTGGAAAATGACTTTGATCTTGCCAAGGACGAAAAGCTTGTAATCCACTGCAGGACCAATGGCAGGTCTGGGATGGCTATAGAAAAGCTAGCTGAACTTGGCTATAAAAACTTAAAAATGGCGCCAGGTGTTGAACTATACGACTACGACCTAATCAAATAAAAGGCCTTGCCAGGCAAGACCTTTATTTGTTGATATTTTTTTCTAAAACTAAGCCTGCCAAGTATCCACTTAGGACTGATAGGCCTATGAGAATTATCCAGCAAACTATAAAATGGCTAACATTGCTATAGTCTATAAATTTCCCAACACCAGGAAATGATCCCGGTCTTTCTGTAAAACCTGTCAATCTTAAGATTGAATCATAGCCATTTTTACTAATCATAAGGCATGATATAGCTTGAAGGTATAGTTTTTCAAGCTTGATATTGCCTGCCAAAACCAATTGAATTAAGAGGACAAAGGGCATTACTGTCATGGCTGTTTCTGTATTTTTAACTAGGGCAGAAATTAGGATTCCAAGTGCATTGGATGCATAAATAATAAGGAAAAAACTAATAAACAAACCTGGCACTACCATATAGTTGTCAATATTTTTATTGTAAAAAATTGTTAGTAGAATTGTTATTATCAAGGCTTCTATTAGGACTATTAAAAGCCCAAAAATCATATGGCTTGCTATGTATGATTTAATGTCAAGCCCCTCCCTGTATTCGTGTTTAATAATATCTCTTTCCTTGCATATTGAAGTAATAGTATTAAAAATTCCAAGCCAGAGGCAGGCACTAGCTAGGATAAAAATAGCTGTTCCAGCATCAGAAGAGGTGGTAAGGAAACTGTCTGGACCAGTGATTAGCCTGACTATAAGTGGGGTTGTAATTGCACCTAATAATACTACTAGCTTAGACTTATTTTTAAAATCCCTAATTAATTTTCCAAAATACACTTTTATCTGTTCTTTTTTAGATAGGTAATTCATTCCTGTCCCTCCCTTTTAAATTTTTCTATATAATAATCTGTATCCTCAAGCAACTTATCAACAATTGTTTCTATATTTTTTGTATCGAAAAATTCCATAGCTTCCTTTGGACTTCCATAAAAAGCTAATTTGCCGCAATTTTCACTTTGACTTTTCCCAAGGACTAAAATTTTATCAAATAATTCTACTGTCCTATCAGGACTGTGAGATATGACCATAATTATCTTCCCCTTATCTGCTATTGTCCTTAGATTGGTCATAATGGACCTGGCATTATAGCCATCAAGCCCTGAATCTGGTTCATCTAATAAAAATACAACCGGTGATGCTATATATTCACTAGCTATTGATAACCTCTTTCTCTCTCCCCCAGATAAATCCTTTACTAGGGAATCTTTTATGTTGGTTAAATTCATCATATCAAGGATTTCAAGGACATATTGGTTTAGGAGGTCATCATCTTTTGTAAAATCTCTTGGTAGCTTCAATTCACCAGCATTTTTAAGGGTCATAAAGACAGTATCATTGTCCCTAGATAAGTCAAATTGAGGAACAGTTGAGACCATTCTTTTTGCTAGGTCAAAGTTTTTAGAAAAGTCTATATTGCCTACACTTATTGATGCCTTAGAATTATCTTGATTTAAAAATTCATTAAAGAGAGTTGATTTGCCTGCTCCTGATGAACCAAGAATTAAAATAAGATCACCTGCCTTGGCAGAAAATTTTATGTCTTTGAGAAGTGTTTTTGGCCCATTTTCTGTTATTACCACCTTCTCTTTTATATCAACATCCAATATATCATCTTTGCTAATATTTACAGCTGCTAGGGCCTTAGATTTTTTCTGGTAGTCTTCTAATTCATTTTGATAATATAAGGTGCCATCCTTTAAAATAAACATCCTTGAGTCATTTATAAGGAAGTCGTTATTATTAAATAAGGCCTCTTCGTAAATCTTTCTATTATTCAAATAAAGTCCATGAGAAGATGGCTTAATAAAGAGTCTTCCATTGGCAAAATTTAAAAAATCAAGATCTAGGGAAAAGCTTTCACCTATTTTTTCTTCATTCCATTTGACATCTTCCTGGTCTAAAATTGTATAAATCAAGGAAAGTCCATCTATCTCTATAAAATCATTGTTGTGAAGATAGTATTTGTCATCAGAATCTAGAATTTTCTTATTTACGAAGAATTTTGCTTTAGGTCTTGCCTTGATATAATAACCCCTATAGTCATTTGACAAAATAGAACCGTCTTCTAATTTTATCTCCTTATCAAATTTTAATATATCAATGTTTTCATTGAGTTTAAATACCAGAGGATAAATATTCTCATTTAAAATCTTATCAGCAGCATTAATACTCTTGCTTAAATTATCATAAATCTCTAAAAAAGGTTTTGTCATTGGACTGGCTTCTTTATTTTTTACCCTATCTTCTAAATAGGGAGATCTTTTTACCCTTGGCCCATCGTTTGAGACTAAACCCCCACAATTTGGACAATATTTATAACCCAATTTTAATTTATGGGAACATCCAGGGCACTTTTCTTTTAACAAATACTTATCCATCTAATTCTCTCTTATGGCCACAAACTGGGCAAAAATTTGAATTTGCATCATATACTGCACCACAACTTGTGCATTTTCTTGTAGCATTTGTAAGTATATTTATCTGGCTATTAAGGTCGATGAGATTATCGTAGAGATTTTTGATTTTCTCCCTCTCTTCTTTAAAATCTGGAAGAACTTCCCCCTTCTCTAACCTGTCATAAACCTCACAGCCTAATAATCTCAAAGCTTGATTCATTTCCTCTTCTTGGATTTTGTATTCTTTTTTAAGCTTATTTTCTTCTAATTTTGTTTTAGCAGACTCACTGACCTTAGAAGAAGCCTTGCTAACCTTTGTAAATACTCCGTCTAAAAATTCCATACTTATTCCTTTCTTCTGCTTATATACTAGCATAATATAGCAAGTTAATCAACTAAATATATTGCTTTTTTAAATATAAAATAGACCTTTTACTTACAAAAAAATCCCTCAAAACGAGGGAATTTCTACTATAATTTCTTAACTTTTTTTGCTTGTGGGCCTCTTGGGGCTTCTATCTTTTCAAATTCCACATTATCTCCGGTTTCTAGCCTCTTAAATTCTTCTTCAGAAATAATATCCGAAAAGTGAACGAAGAGGTCTTCTCCTCCCCATTTTATAAAGCCGAAACCTTTTTTGTTATCAAAAAATTTAACTACACCTATACTCATTTTGCCGCCTTTCTTACTGAAAATAAGACTCTTAAAGTTTCTTCATTAACTACGCCCATGGTATCCTCATCAAAAATCCTTATGTCAATAAAACCAATTTTTTCAAGCAAAGTTTTTACATAATCAATCCCGTAAATTCTTTCTTGTTGGTATTCCTCAATTCGATCGTAGGTCCCATCTGGATTTTCCACAAAGAAATTTAGATTCATATCGATTAGGTCATCTTCTAGGTAATTATCCCATGTATAAAAAATATCCTCATGCTCGTAAACATAGCATTCTGACCCAAATATCTCTCGCATTTTCATCTCTGAATTAATATCAAAAACCAAAAGGGAATCGTCCTTGAGGTTGTCATAGGAATTTCTAAAAAGTTTTTCAAGGTCAGCTGGATCTGTGACATAGTTTACACTATCTAAAAGGATTACAATAAGGTCATAAAAATCTTTTTTCTCATATTCCACCATATCATAATAGATGAGATTGACCTTGTCATTGTCGTATTTTTCTGCAAAACAATTTAGCATATCTGTTGAAATATCAAGGGCATCTATACTCTCAAAGTCATCGAAAAAATACTGGGTGAGCATGCCTGAGCCACAAGCGAGCTCAAGCATATTCTCATTTCCTATTTTATATTCTTTTGCCAAGTCCTTAATGTTTTGGGCATACATTGGGTAGTCTATATCAAAACTTAGTTTGTCATAGATATAGGAAAAGTCTCCGTACATTACTTATCCTTTATTTCTTCAAGGCTTGCCTTGGTTTTTTCTAGAAGATCCTTATAATCGGCTAATTTTTCTCTTTCTTTATTAACAACTGCTTCTGGAGCCTTATCTGTAAAGCCCTTATTTGAAAGCTTGCCTTCTGCCCTTTTGATTTCAGCTTCGATTTTTTTAATCTCGCCTTTTAGACGTTCTCTTTCCTTGCCGTAATCCATTAATTCGTCTAGGGACATATAAACAGAAAACTCGTTAAAGACTAATTTTACAAGGCCGTCATCAGAAATATTTGCTTGGAACTTTTCTAAAACTTCTACCTCACTTGCGCTTGCAAGGTTTACAAATTGAGCTTTGATTTGTTCAAGTAGGTCTTTATTCTTGTCATTTTCAGCAACAATTGTTAGCTTTTGCTTAGTTTTTGCAGGAACATTCAGACTTGCTCTTTGGTTTCTGATTGCAGTTATTGCCTTAATTACAGAATTTACGTTTTTCTCTTCTTCTATGAAGTTAAATTCTTCCTTGATTTGTGGCCAATCTTCTACAATTAGCATGTCTTTCTTATTTGGAAGTGAAGAATAAATTTCCTCTGTGATAAATGGCATAAATGGATGAAGGATTATTAGCATTGATTTTAGGACATAAAGAAGAACTTTTTTTACATTAGCTTTTGCCTCTTCATCATCACCATAAAGTCTAATCTTAGCAAATTCTATATACCAATCACAGTATTCATTCCAAATAAAGTCCTCAATCCTGTCTGCTGCCATACCGATTTCGTATTTATCAAGGTTTTTAGATACGTCTTCTATAACTTGGTTAAGTCTTTTGAGAATCCACTTATCTTCTAGTGTCAAGTTTTTGCCATCAAAGTCTAAGTCATCAGACTCATCTATATTCATAAGGACAAATCTTGATGCATTCCACAACTTATTGGCAAAGTTTCTTGATGCAAGGAGCCTATCCTCATCATATCTCATGTCATTTCCTGGAGAATTGCCTGTTATCAAGGTAAATCTTAGGGCATCTGCTCCGTATTTGTCAACAACATCTATTGGGTCAACACCATTACCAAGTGACTTACTCATCTTTCTACCTTGACTATCTCTGATTAGACCTGTAAATAAAACGTGGGAGAATGGAACTTTTCCAGTTGTATAAAGGGAAGCAAATACCATTCTGATTACCCAGAAAAAGATTATGTCATAGCCTGTAATTAGAATATCTGTTGGGAAGAAATAATCAAATTCTTCGTTTTCTTCTGGCCAACCCAGAGTTGCAAAAGGCCAAAGGGCTGATGAGAACCAAGTATCAAGAGTATCTTCTTCCTGAGTAACTTTTTTGCCTTCGAGCATGCCGTTTTCATCTGGTTCGTCTTCTGAAACTATGATCTCCCCGTCTTCTGTATAGAAAACTGGAAGTCTGTGGCCCCACCATAGCTGACGAGAAATAGTCCAGTCTCTGATATTCTCTAGCCAGTTCATATAAGTTTTTGAAAGATTATCCGGAATTAATTTTAATTCGCCAGAATTATAAGCATCTATACACATCTTGGCAAATTCGTCCATCTTTACAAACCATTGCTTAGAAATTAGTGGCTCGATTACAACGTCAGTTCTTTCAGAATAACCAACTGCGTGGTCGATTTCCTCAATTTTTACAAGGAGACCTTTCTCTTCAAGATGAGCTAGCATAGCCTTTCTTGCTTCATATCTTTCCATACCAGAATATTTGCCGTAGCCTTCTACGATATGAGCCTTAGAGTCTAAAACAACACATTGGCCAAGATCATGGCGGGCTCCAACTTCAAAGTCGTTAGGGTCGTGGGATGGGGTGATTTTTACACAACCAGTACCATATTCCATATCTACATAAGAATCTGCAATTATAGGGATTTTCCTACCTACAAGTGGGAGGATTAAATTTTTGCCAATCTTATCTTTAAATCTTGTATCTTCTGGATTTACTGCCACAGCAAGGTCTCCAAGCATGGTCTCTGGACGGGTTGTAGCTATAGTTATAAAATCATCTGAATCTTCATAGTGGTATTTGATGTACCAAAGCTTGCCCTTTTGGTCTTTGTGGTAGACTTCTGCATCAGAAATAGCAGTTTCTGCCATCGGATCCCAGTTTACAATCCTATTACCCCTGTAAATCAAACCGTCATCGTACATTTTCTTGAAAACTCTTTTGACAGCACGAGTTAAATTTTCATCCATTGTAAAGGAGTCGTGGTCCCAATCGCATGAAACACCAATAGTCCTTAGTTGTCTTTTGATTGTACCACCATATTCGTGGGTCCAATCCCAAGCTTCTTTAAGAAAACCATCTCTGCCTAAATCTGCCTTAGTCTTACCTTCCTTAGCGATTTTACCAACTACCTTTGCCTCTGTAGATATAGAAGCATGGTCAGTGCCAGGTATCCAAAGGGCTTCAAAGCCAGCAAGTCTCTTATACCTAATTACTATATCTTGCAAAGTATTATTAAGGGCGTGGCCTAGGTGGAGTTGGCCTGTTACATTTGGTGGTGGCATTACAATTGTAAATGGTTTTTTATCTGGATTTACCCCTGCCTTAAAATAACCACCGTCTTCCCATTTTTCATAGATTTTTTTCTCAAAATCCTGTGGATTATATTTTGTATCCATATTTTCTCCTCTCAATTAAAAAAAATGGCAACGCATTCTAGGACGAATTATCGCGTTACCACCTAAATTTCTT
>NZ_CAUPHG010000068.1:0-9468 GCF_963510915.1 uncultured Anaerococcus sp.
CTCTTTCCATAAATCCCCCTGATTTTTGTTTTCATCTTTTAATTTTTTATCTATTTTTACAATATATTCCTTGTCAAGCTTAAACTTTGGATGAATAAGATTGTTCGTAAAATCTCCATCATTAGTAATAATTAATAGTCCTTCACTATCCTTATCAAGTCTTCCAGCTGCAAAAAATCTTTTTCCTATATCTACTAAATCATTTAAATCTTTCTCATTATAAGGATCGAAGTTTGAAGTTATAAAGCCAATTGGTTTGTATAATTTTATATAAAACTTCTTTTCAATTGATAAGATTTCGCCGTTTATTTCTACAATATCATTATCCTCTACCTTGATGCCCGGTTCATTAATAACTTCACCATTTATCTTTACCTTACCCATTAGGATTAATTCATCTGCTTTGCGTCTAGATGTAAAGCCAGATTGGGCTATATATTTATTTATCCTCATTTTCACCAGTCCTTATTTCAGGCAGGTCATCTAAGGATTTTAAATTAAAATATTGCAAGAAAAAATCTGTTGTAGCGTAAATAATAGGCTTACCAATTTTATCTAGTCTACCCTTTTCAACAATAAGTTTTTTGTCTAGCAATGAATCAATAGTAGACTGGGAATTAACTCCCCTAATCTTATCAATTTCTACCCTTGTTATGGGTTGTTTATATGCAATAATTGACAAGGTTTCAAGAGTTGAATTAGTTAGTTTTTTTTCTGACTTCGCCAAAAGTGTTTCGAAATACTTATCACTAGCTTTCCTTGTTGTAAACTGAAATGAATCGTTAAATTTCCTTATAACTAAGCCGCTTCCTAAATCATTTCTTTCGATTATCATTTTTTCTAGACATTTTCTTATATCACTTTTTGAAAAATCAAATAAAATTTTACTTAATTCATCTATATTTATAGGATCTGCCCACACATATAATACCTCTTCGATAAGGCCTTTTAAGTAAGAATCCGTCATTTAATCCTCTTAATTATTTTAAACGAGTTTATCTCTGTCTGCTTAACATAAATTTCGTTAAGCCTTACCATTTCTAGTAATGCTAAAAAAGTTGCTATACATTCCGCCTTTGAATTAATTCTTCTTGTGATATCAACAAGATTTAATTCCTTAGAAAAATTTAATGTTTTTCGTAAACTTATCAAATAAGAATTTACATCAGGTATTTTAACTTGCTCGAATATCTTTTCTTCATTCTTTTTTTCTTTTTGGAGCCTTTTTATTAATTTTGCAAATTCTTTAGATAAGATATCCACATCTTGAGATATGGGTGATTTTTCTTTTTGAAAACTTGATAAATCTTCCTGATATTTTGAATGAATTTTCCTCGCTTCATCCTCTAGAATTTTAAAATCATCTTGGACTGATTTTATTTTTTTATATTCTATAAGATAAGAAATAAAATCCTCTTCTAATTTTTCATTTTCTTGTTTCGGAAGAAGTTTGTTAGCTTTGATAGTTAAAAGTATTGAAGATGTATAAATAAATTCAGATAGCATTGATATGTCAATATTCATCTTTGCAATTTCTTCTAGAAAAGGATTTGTTATATCTTCAATTTTCACATCATAAATATCTATCTTTTCCCTATCAATCAAATTTAATAATAGGTCAAATGGACCTTCGAAATCTTCTAGCTTAATATTAAGCTTCATTTATTTTTCTTAAAGCATAAAAAATCGCTATGATTGTCTTTGCATCAGTTATTTCACCATTTTCAACCATCTGATATAATTCTTTGATTGAATAAGACTTGCTTGATACATTTTCATCCTCGTCTTGGTTTAAAGGTGATTCTTGTAAATCTTCTGCAACAAAAAACGATAATTTATCATTAGTAAATCCTGGAGAAGCGTGCATATCAAACAAATAAGTTGTTTTTTGAGGGAAATATCCTACTTCTTCTTGAAGTTCTCTTTTTGCAGTTTCTATTGGTAATTCGCCTGGCTCAACAAGACCTGCTGGGATTTCCAAAGTCACCTTGTCAATAGCCTTTCTATATTGGCTTACCATCCATAATTTATCAGGTCCATCGAAAGCTATAATTCCCACACCTTTTTGGTGGTCAACTATCTCTCTTTTAGAATATCTTTTATTCTCGAGTTCTACCGTCTCAACCCTTAACTTGAGTATCTTTCCATCATAGATGGTATCAGATTTTATTGTCTTTTCATAAAATTTTTCTTCATTCATTTCTTAGATCCTCCGCCATTTCTAAAATCTCTCTGGCTGATTTAATTGTAGTCTGTGTAATATCAACTCCACCAATTAGCCTTGCAATTTCAAGGGTTCTTTCTTCATCTCTTAAATTTTTAGAACTTGATATAGTAAAATTATCGACATCTTCCTTACTAATTAATATGTGGTTATTAGCAAGTGATGCTATTTGTGGTAGGTGACTTATTGCAATCACCTGTCTTTTTTTCGATAAGTCTAGAATTTTCTCCCCAACTATCTGGGCTGTCCTTCCGCTTATACCTGTATCAATCTCATCAAAAATCATTGTATCTATATCGTCAAAACTTGCAAACACTTCTTTGAAAGCAAGCATTATCCTAGATATTTCGCCGCCAGAAGCAGTTCTTGTTAGGGATGTTAAATTTTCACCCTTATTAGTCCTAATTAGAAAGTCTATCTCATCAAAACCTGTTTTATCAATATTTTCTTTCTTAGAAAGGTCGACTTTAAATTTACCATTTTTTATATTTAATTCTACAATTTCTTTGTTAAGAGATTTTTCAAGGCTTTTTATCTTGTTAACCCTAATATCGTGTAGCTCATTTGAATTACTAAGCATCTTTTCATCAATATCTGAAAGAATGCTTGAAAGGTTATTTCTCAAATCGTCAATCTGATCTAATTCCTCAAGCCTTTTTTTCATGGAATCATAGTAATTTTTTATATCGGAAATATTATTCCCATATTTCCTTTTCAAATCAAAAAGTCTTTTGTTTAAATCCTCTAGTGCTTCTAATTTTTCAGGATCAGCCGATAGGAATTCAACATAAGAATCCACTTGCGAATAAATATCGTCAAGCTCGTCCGAAATCGCGATTAACCTATTATAAAGATCTGATGACTTATGATCAATATCCACAAAATCTGCAATAGATGATGCTCCTTCATTTAAAAGCTTACTTACTGATGGATTATCATAATCTGTTGAATCTAGAAGTTCAAGCATTTTATAATAAGATTCTTTTAAACTCGAAATATTTGTCAGCTTCTTATATTCACTTTCAAGTTCATCCTCATCAATATTAAAAACGTCAACATTATCAATTTCTTCTATCTGATAATTTAGCAAATCTCTTTCCCTTCTTAATTCTTCATCAGAAAGATCAAAATCTTTAAAACGTTTGATATAATCGGATTTTTCTTTTGAAAGATTAGAAAGACTCAATCTTAATTTCCTAGTTTGTTCATCATTTTGATAAGAATCAATAAGGTCAATATAATTAGCCTTATTCATATAAATATTTGAGTCACCCTGTTTATAGATATCTATAAGATCATCGCTAATTTCTTTTAAAATATTAATGTTAGATAGTCGACCATTAAGCCTAATACTAGAAGAATTCTTGCCAATATTCCTAGTTATGATAAGTCTATTATCATCAAAACTTATACCAAGTTTTTCAAACTTCTTCATCAAGGATTCTTTTAAGACGAATACAGCTTCTATAATAGCTTGGTCTTTAAAATTACCTATTATATCCTTACTTGCCCTCTTACCTAGAAGTAAATTAATCGCTTCTAGAATAATAGACTTTCCTGAACCGGTTTCTCCTGTTAAAACATTAAATTTATCTTCAAAAAAGATGTGATCTTTTTTTATGATAATAAAATTGTCAATATAAAGCTCGGAAAGCATTATTTAACAAGAGCCCTGATATCTTCGACAAGGTTATCAATGGATTCAAAGTCTTTAGGTGTAATAAAGATTGTATCTATCCCTGTAACCATACCACCAACATTTTCTAGTTTTGCATTTGTTATATATTGACCGCAAACTGTTGCGCAATATGAAATTGTCTTAATTACAATTAGTTGAGCAGATTTTTCTACTGATAAGACAGCTTCCTTAAAAATTTTCTCGATCCTTTCAGTAAGAGTATCGTAAACAGCATCAACCACTGTATATTTGTACTCATAATCATCACTTTGAACCTTTGATATTCTTAGTTCTTTTATATCTCTTGAAATAGTAGCCTGAGTCGCGTTTACTCCTTGAGATTTTAAAATGTCAGAAAGTTGGCTTTGGGTTCTGACATCATTATTTTGGATAATATCCAATATTAATCGTTGTCTAGTATATTTTTTCATAATTTCCCCTAATAACTTCGACTTGATAGGTAATCTATTAAATATGATAACACTTCATTATTTTGAAAATCTTTTATAGCATTTTTGGCTTTTATATTTACCTCATCTATGAGTTTAATGGCATCTTGTTTATTCATTACGTTTAGAATATTTAATTCATTATCATAAGAATCCTCAAGTAAATCATCCTGTATTTGGAAAGCAAGTCCTAAGTTTTCTGCAAAAATTTCAATTTTTTTACAAATTTCTTCATTTTGACCTGTAACTATAGCCGCTCCCAAACATGCTGCTTTAAATAAATCTGAGGTTTTTTTCTTATAAACGTCTAGCAAATACGATAAATCGTAAGTTGTATCTCTCCTCAAATCTAAAACCTGACCATCTATCATTCCAAATCTCGATGCTTTATTTAAAATATAAGAACCAGCATCTATATAAGATAAGTCTTCTTTAGCTAAGTTAAAAAGAATCATTGCAGCTTCATTTAAAAGTGCATCTCCTGTTAATATCCCTATATCTTCTCCAAACTTTTTATGAACACTTTCCTTGCCTCGCCTATAATTATCATTATCCATAGCGGGCAAATCATCATGAACAAGAGAATAAGAATGAATAAACTCTATAGCCAAGGCAAGCTTATAGTCTTTAGAATTTATTTCTTTTGAAAACATTTTCTTGCATTGGATATATAAGAAAGCCCTTATTCTTTTACCACCATCCGTAGCATAGACCATAGCATCTTCTAATATATTTTTCGGACTGAAGTAATTTTCAACTTCCATATCCAGCATTTCTTTATTTTCAATAATCAATTCTAAAAACTTTTCTTTATTCATCATGTTTTATAACTTCCACCTTAGCTTTATAATTCTGAAGTCTTTCTTCAAGATCTTTATACATCCTTTTAGCTTCACCATAAAGCTTGATTGATTCATCAAGATTATCCTTATTATCTTCTATCTTATCTAATATCTCTTCAATTTTTTTATATTGGTCTTCAAAAGATTTATCCATCAATTATCCTTGCATATAAACTTCCATCACTAAACTTTAGCTTTATCATATCATCCTTACCTAAGCTATGGGCAGAATATATATTTTTATCATCAAATATTACTTCAATTTGATTTTTTCTCATTTCTAATAAGTTATCTAAGTAAGTGAATTTATAGTATAAACTTTTTAGCCTATTTTGACTGTCAGATATTATAGTATCCATAGCCCTATCTAAATCATAGTTAAGAGATGATAAATCTCTAATTTTACTTTCTATAATCTTTACAGGAGATAGGCTTGATAATTTCGCTTCTAAAACCTTTAAGTCAAGAGCTTTAAGATTAAGCTTATTTTCTATAGATAGCCCCGCCCTATAAAACTTATTTTTGAGATATTTTTCATAATCTATATAGTTAGAAATGAGATAGGTTCCTGCCTCGGTAGGAGTCTGCAAGCTTAAATCACTTGTATAATCAATAAGAGTTGTATCAATGTTATGACCAATAGCTGATATAATAGGCGTTTTAGCATCATACACAGCTTCTATTATTTTTCTTTGGTTAAAACTAGATAAATCTTCATTAGAGCCACCACCTCGGGTAATAACTATGACATCCAAATTCAATTTATCTAATCTCTTAATTGCCATTTCCACAAGGTCTTCTGCGTCATTACCTTGAACTTTGACAGGAGCAAGGTAAATATGTATATCATTTGCTTTGCTATTTATCATCGCCAAAAAGTCAACAATTGCCGCCCCATCTCTTGATGTTATTAAACCAATATTCTTAACAAATTTTGGTATTGGTTTTTTATTTTCTAAATCAAAAAATCCCTTGGCTTTAAATTCCTCTTTCATTTTGAGAAATTCTTTAAAATCTTTTGATATACCAACATCCTCAATTTCATTGACTATTATAATTAATCTTGAGGAATAGTTATTAAAAGATAAGTTACCCCTGATAATTACTTCTTTACCAGGGCTAAAATCAAAATTTATTTCCTTATCTTCATAATAATAGATTACCGCATCAATAATATCTGTTCCTTCTTTTAATGAAAAGTAAAGATGATAATTATTAGCTCTAATATTACAAAGCTCGCCAGTCAAATTTACCCTTTGAAAAATCGGGTCATGCTTGATATTCGATTTTATATATTCATTGAATTGTTTTACGCTTAATGGTTTTCTCATTTATCATCGTTTCTAACTATATTTCCTAAAATAAGATTTACCAACTTGTAGTCATCCTCTGCAGAAAATTTCTTAGCTAAATTTACAGCCTCATTTATTGATACTGACACTGGAATCCCTAGAAAATATATTTCATTAATAGATAAATATACTATAGATCTAACCACCCTGCTAAGTTTTGTCATACCTTTTGGCATATTATCAACTAATTTAGCATTTATTTCTTCATAGTTTGTTTTGTAAGAATTAATAGAATCTACAATAAAAGTTTCATCCTCACTTAGTTTATGGTTGGCTAAAAGTTCTTTACAATCTTCAATTTTGTTAATTGTATCTTGATAAATGAGCTTAAAAACCCATTCTCTTTGATCGGTTCTTTTCATCAGATTTCTAATTTGTTTATATTAACGTTGATTTTGCTAACACTAAGACCTGTCATAGTCTCAACAACATTTTTTACATTTTCTTGGATTTTTTTTACAGTTTTTCTTACATTAACATTTTTATCCAATGAAAGATCAAGATCAATTATAAGATTTCCCGCAACATTTCTTATAGAAGTTTTTGTTGTCTTTGCTTGAAGTGAATGAATAAAACCTTCATCAGAATTTTCTTCATATACTCCATAAACATCATTTGCTGCTTGAATTGCAATTTGATCTAGGACCTCATCAGCTATTTTTACTGAACCGTCTTTGAAATTACTTGGCATTTATTACTCCTAAGCTCTTGATAGGTACTCACCACTTCTTGTATCAATTTTTATAACGTCTCCTTCGTTCACGAAGATTGGAACGTTTATAACTGCACCTGTTTCTACAGTCGCTGGTTTTGTAACATTTGTTGCAGTATCACCCTTGATACCAGGTTCTGTTTTTTCCACCTTTAATTCTACAAAGTTTGGTGGATCAATTGAAAATGGTTTGCCTTGGTAGAATTTAATTAAAACAGAATCATTTTCTCTAACATATATTATTGCATCCTTAACATTTTCTTCTTCAATACCAATTTGTTCAAAACTTTCAGGATCCATAAAGTAATATAATTGTCCATCATTGTATAAATATTGCATTTCTTTTGTAGAAATAACAGCATTCTCAAATTTTTCATTTGGGTTAAAGGTAACGTCTTTTGCTCCACCATTCATTACTGATCTAATCTTTGCTCTTACAAAAGCTGCTCCCTTACCTGGTTTGACGTGTTGGAAATCTACTATTTGATATACATCATTATCATAGACGAATGTTACGCCTTTTCTTAATTCATTTGCTGAAATCATATTCCCTCCTAGTTGATATTTCTTTCATTATTATACCATATTTGACCATTAATTAAAAATTTTATTCATAAATATTATGCAATCTTATCAATTTTTACAAAGTAATGAATACTACGTACGAAATTAGTATAATGATATAAGATTGATTATTAGAGGTGGACATGAAAAAATTAGGTCTTATTTCAGAGTTTAATCCCTTTCACAATGGGCATAAATATTTATTAGATAAGTGCAAACAAGAATTAAATATAGATTTTGCTATTTCCATAATGAGTGGGGACTTTGTCCAGAGAGGAGAAGCAAGTATTATTGACAAATACAAAAGAGCCTACGTTGCAATAAAATGCGGCTTTGATCTAGTTGTAGAAATGCCAAATTTTGTTAGCCTTCAGGCAGCAGAGCTTTTTGCCCTCAAATCTGTTACTATACTTGATAAAATGAATATTGATTATCTTGTTTTTGGTATTGAAAATATGGAACCTGCTGATTTTCTTGGTTGTACTAAAATCATAATGGAAAATAAAAACGAAATTGATTATAAGACAAAGTCATATCTAAAGGCTGGTTTTTCTTATCCCAAATCTCATAATATGGCCATTGAAAATTTCGTTACAAGTGATTTTATTTCATCTAATAATATTTTGGCTCTCGAATATATCAAAGCTATTAATAAAATTAGATCAAGAATGATGCCCTACCCTATTAAAAGAATCAAAACACAAAATAAAGACCTTACTATAAAGGATAATTTTTTTGCTTCATCAACTGCAATTAGAAATAATATTGATATAGGTATAAAATGTTTGATGCCTGATGTTTCTTATGGTAGCCTTATTGAATTTAGGAAGGAAAATAAAGTTTTTAATGAGGATTTTATATACAATATCTTCAAGTATAAAATTCTTATAGAAAATTCTCCAATGAGTGAAATTTTGGGTTACGAAGAAGGAATAGATAATTACTTAAAAAAACTTGCGATGACTAGAAATACTTATAGGGAGTTTCTAGATAAAGCAAGCAGTCAAAGATATACTAGGTCGAGGTTAAAAAGACTTGTCTTAAACTATATCTTAAATAACACTAATAGTTTAAATAAAATCGATATATCTTTTATCAAAGTCCTTGCCTATAATAGCCTCGCCGCAGATGTATTTAAGAGTTTTCCTGCAAATCTTGATATTATAATCAATAAAAAAGACGCTAAGAAACTCAATTCGGCAAATATGATTATCTATGAGAATATGATCAATTCATCTAATTTATATAGTATAGGATTTGATAGAGAAATGAATTTAGATTTTAAGCATAATAATAGACCTATCGACTGATAGGTCTAATTTTTATTTATTTTCTAAAATTTTATTCTTGTTTATTTCAAGCTGTTGAGCAAGTTTACTAAAGTTTTCATACGAACTAGTAAATATTCTGTCAATATAATCATAAGATTGTTGTCTAATATGTCTAGCTTCTGCTGCTGCCTCTTGCAATATTCTATCTGCTTCATTTCTTGCTTGAATAGTTAATTCATGTTCGCTTACCATTTTTTGGTATTGATTTTTAGCTTGCTCTTTGAAATTTTTTATTTCACCTTCTGCTTGGTTTAATCTATTGTCAGCTTCAGCAGAGGCTTCAGAAAGAATTCTTTCCTTTTCCTCAGTAACCCAT
>NZ_CAUPHG010000069.1:0-9440 GCF_963510915.1 uncultured Anaerococcus sp.
TTTCCAGATCCTGGTACCATTGTTACTCTTGCAACAGAGGTTTTTCTTCTACCAGTTGATTGTATAATGTTTCCTGCCATATTTTACTCCTTACCTAAGATCCAAAGCTTCTGGGAATTGTGCTTCATGACCGTGATCAGCGCCAGCATAAACTCTAAGTTTCTTTGCCATAGCACGACCAAGTTTATTGTGTGGAAGCATTCCAACTATTGCATGTTCTACAATTCTTTCTGGGTACTTAGCTTTCATGTCTTTAAACTTAGTAATTTTTAGACCACCTGTATATCCAGAATATCTCTTGTATTCTTTTTGATCTTCTTTGTTTCCTGTAAGCACTACCTTGTCAGCATTGATTACTATTACATAATCTCCAGTGTCAAAGTGTGGAGTAAAGGTTGGTTTGTTCTTTCCTCTTAGTATTGCTGCAACTTGGCTAGCTAGTCTACCTAGAACCATGCCTTCTGCATCAACAACATACCATTTTCTTTCGATGTTTGATGGAGTCGCAGTCCATGTCTTTTGATGTTTCATCTCATCCTCCTATAATTTTTTCGGCTACTATATTTAGACACCGCACTAGTAGCTTGCGGCTGTACTCGTCCTGGCATTTATCTATCGCACCCAGGATGTGCGATCGTCTCGATTCCTTATGAAGGTGTGAGTCGACTGATATATAATACCCGCTCTATAGGATTTTGTCAATACATTTCTATTTTCTACTTCTTAATTTTTTGTAACTATATGGTGAAAATAATAAAAGCATTGGATATAACTCTAGCCTACCAAATAGCATGGCAAGGGTTAGGGTAAATTTACATATTGGTGCCATTGAGGCAAAGGAAGATACTGGTCCAAAATCTTTAAGTCCTGGTCCTACGTTATTAAAAGTTGTAGCAACAGCTGCAAAGGCAGATTCAAAATTTTCTACATCCCTACTTACAATTACCATGAAGAGGATAAAAAGCAAGATATAAAGAACCAAATACTTATTTACTGCTTCTTCTAATTCCTCATCCATCTTCTTGCCATCAAGTTTAGTAATAGTAACTCTTTTTGGATTTATTACCTTTTTTATGTGGTTAATAGTTGCTTTAAATAGGATTAAAAATCTTGAAACCTTAAAGCCACCAGCAGTAGAACCAGCAGAAGCACCTATAAACATCAGCAAAATTAAAATATTCCTTGAAAACATCGGCCAAGCACCATAGTCTGCTGATACATAACCCGTTGTTGTCATTATTGATGAAACTGTAAATAAGGACTGGATACCAGTGTAGGCTAGGTCGCCATAATATCCTCTGATATTAAAGAATATCAGACCAGTTGCAAGGGCGATTATTCCTAGGTACCAATAAAGTTCTTCTGACTTAAAGCCCTCTCTTGCTGACCTTATTAAGGCATAATAATAAAGGTTAAAATTAACTCCAAATAAAATCATGGCAACAGACAAAACTAATTCTATGTATCTAGAATTATAATAGCCTACTGACAAGCCCTTATTGGCAAAACCTCCAGTACCTGCAGCACCCATAGCATATATAATTGCATCAAATAAATTCATGCCGCCAAACATTAAAAATATAACTGTTATTAGGGTCATAACTAAATAGATTATGTATAAGACCCTGGCAGTTTTACCAAGTTTTGGTGTAAGTTTGCCAAAAGATGGACCTGGCATTTCCGCTTGAAGGAGGTTTGATGATTCTTTATTTGATTTTGGTAAAATCGCCAAAGTGAATACCAAGATTCCCATACCTCCAATAAGGTGAGATAGGGACCTCCATATAATAATTGAATGGGGTAATAATTCCACATCATCAGCCACAGATGCCCCGCAAGTTGTAAATCCACTTGCCATCTCAAAAAATGCATCTAAAAATGTATGATAATTTGTTGGTGTAAGGTATAGGGGAATAGCTCCAATTATAGAAAATATTACCCAACAAGCTGCTGTCGTAAATAGGGCTTCCCTTGTGTAGATATGGCCTTGTTCATCTCCTAATTTTACAAGTAAACTCCCACCTACACCTGCTATTAAAATTGGTATTAGAAAATATAATTTATCCTTAAATCCCTCTTGATAAATAAAGGCAACCACAAGTGGCACTAACAAAAGTAGGGCCAAAACTTGGAGAAGCCTACCCAATAGATAATTTATCGTTTTAACATTCATACCTACTCCAATATATCGTCTAGAACCTTAAAGCTTTGGTTGGTTGTTGCAACAAGAACTGAATCACCGAGGTTTATCTTTGATGAACCATTTGGAATTTCTATTTCTACCTCTCCATGGTCTATGGCTAAAACCAAGCTATCGTCTCTAATTTTTAAATCTTTTAGTGGTGTATCTAATATCCTAGAATGATCAATAGCCTTAAATTCTATTACCTCAACCTCGCCTTCTTCTAGCCTATATAAAGAAGAAATTGACTTGCCTCTGGCATTTACCTTGCTCCTTACCAGCCTGTTAATAACGTCAGATGCTGCCATTTTTGGAGCAAAAGTAGTGTCATTATCAAGAATGCCTGTCATTTTTAAAAGTTTGGTCCTATTTACCTTGGCTATTACCTTTTCAAGTCCGGATTTTTGGGCAAGGAGAGAAATCAAAATATTTTCCTCATCTATACCTGTTAGGGCAAGGAGGGCGTCAAAATGATTTAACCTTAGTTCCTCAAGGACTTCTGGACTTGTACCATCAGCGTTTATTACAACTGCAGCTTCGTGCATTTCGCTTATGTCTTCTGCTTTATTCCTATCAATCTCTACAACAGTCACCTTAAATCCTCTTTCGATTAAAAGGCCAACTAGGTATTTAGAAATATTTCCAGCCCCAATTACCAAGACATTTTCTATATCATAGGCGCCCTTTTGCTCATGCCTGTAAAAACTATCTACAGCTTCCTTTTCGCCGATTACATAAATCTTATCTCCAGCTTTTAGGATATCGTCCCCGTGGGGAATATTAACATCCCCAGCAGAATTAACAATACCGATTAGGGTGTGGTAATTTTCTGAATAAGTTCTTAGGTCAGAAAGTTTTCTGCCATCAAGGTCTGAGCCCTCATCGATAACAAGCTCCATCATTATCGCCCTATCTTTAAAGAAGGATTCAACATTTAGAGCGTGGGAATATTTAAGAGTTCTTTGAAGGTCCTTGGCTGCTATGTATTCTGGGTTTACAATGGACATGGCATGAGTAAGCTCGCCTATGAATTTCCTGTGCTTAACATAGCGAGGTTCTCTTAGCCTTATGATAATGTTTTTGGCCCCTAAATTTTTAGCAAAAGTTGATGCTATTAGGTTTACATCATCAGACTGACTGATTGCTATAAAAAGATCACAATCCCTTGCTCCCGCCTCAACTAGGGCCTCTACATCACGACCGTCTCCAACAAGTCCCATTACATCATTGGTCGCTAAAAGCTCTTCTAAAACTTCCTTATTTTTGTCAATTACAACTATATCATGCCCCTCACTGGAGAGGTCTTTTATCACAAAAGAGCCGACTTTGCCGGCTCCCAAAATAATTATTTTCATCAAAGCTCCTTAGGAAATCGAAAGTCTTACTAATACCTTACCTCATTTATAGATTTTCCCATATTCATTTCTTAAGATAATCGTAAGCATAACGAGCCAAAAGCTCTGCCCCATATTTCATTGCTCTTTCATCTGGATTAAAGTCTGTGGCGTGATTTTGTGGGTAAGTTGCCTTGTTTTCTGGGTCCCTGCCACCTATAAACATATAAGTGCCCTTGATTCCTGGCACATCCTTGTAACCAGATAGGTAAAAACCAAAATCCTCAGATCCAGCGAGTTTTAGGTCAGTTGAAACATTTTCATCGCCAAATATTTCTTTAGCTATTTTTACTGAAAGGTCAGTTGATTTTTCTTCGTTAATTACAGCACCTGCTCCCATGTGGTAATCAAAATCTGCACTTCCTCCGTAGATTTCTGCAGAAAGTTTGGCTGCTTTTTCAAGTTCCTTTACCATAAAGTCAACTGATTCATTAGAAAAAGACCTAAAGGATCCTTCAAGTTTTATGTCAGCTGCCACTGCATTTGCTGCTGACCCACCTTCTACAACTCCCAAATTAAGTACGACTGGATGGAAGACATTGTCTATTTTTCTAGCCTGGATAGCATAGGCTACATTTATGAAATTTGCAAGCATAAGCATGGCATCATTTCCTTGGTAAGGTGTAGATGAGTGGGCGGATGTGCCTTTAAATTTCACTGTGAAAAATGTATTATTTGCCATCACCTCTCCGTAACCAGTTGAGGCCTTACCCAAATCCCATCCTGTATGGATATGTATAGCAAAAGCAGAATCTACGTCTTTGGTATAACCTCCACTTACAACTGCCCTACCGCCTTCGCCAGTTTCTTCGCCAGGTTGGAAAATTATCCTTACCCTGCCATCAAGCTCATCTTTAACTTCTAATAGAGCCTTGGTCGCATTTAAAAGCATAGCTGCATGGATATCGTGTCCACAAGCATGGCTAACTCCCTCATTTTGGCTTTTATAATCAAAATTATTTGTTTCCAAGATTGGGAGGGCATCTATATCTGCCCTTAATAGGACAGTTTTTCCCTTGCTTTCTGGATTGATTTCTACCATAAGACCTGTTGGGTCAATTTCAACTGGCTTAAATCCCATCGCTTCAAGTTCCTTTTTTATAAAGGCTGTTGTTTTTACTTCCTTCATAGAAAGCTCTGGGTGCCTGTGCATATATCTTCTGTCTTCTATCATTTTTTCTTCGTTATCTAAGATTGATTTTTTAATTATTTCTGTCATGTCATTATTCCTTTCATTATCTATAATATACCCAAATAAAAAGACTTAGTCTTTAATATCTCGTATTTCGAAATATTCTAACTAAGTCCTCTTCCTATTCTGCTTGTGGAGCAATCTTTAAATCCAAAAACAAATCATTATATAATATTGTAGTTTCCTTGCCCAAATTTTTAAAAACTATAAGTTTTTTTATTATATCATCATCAGGATATAAGGTCTTGTCAGCCCTTGAAAGGGGGTTGATTAACTCCAATGCTTTTTTATTTGGTGTTGCATAATGAATATAATCTGCGTTCTTAGCTGCAACTTCTGGCCTTAAAAGATAAGATATTAGAGCATAGGCGCCCTCTTGGTTCTTGCTAGTTTTTGGGATAACCATAGTATCAAACCAAATATTTGACCCTTCTTTTGGTATGGTATAGGCAAGTTTGTCGTTAATTGCTTCTGCTTTGGCTGCTTCACCAGAAAAAGTTATTCCTATATCTGCCTCATTCTGAGCCATATACATCCTAATCTCATCAGCAAGAAGGGCCTTCACATTGGCCATAAAGGGTACCAAGTCATTTTTAACCTTCCTTAGGATTTTTTCATCCTTTTCATTTAAGTCATATCCTTCTGCCAAAAGCCCTATGCCTAGAGTTTCCCTAGCTCCATCAAAGGATAATATTTCCCCCTTAAACTTAGGATCCCAAAGTTTTTTCCAAGAATCAACATCTTTTTCATCATACTTTTCGGTATTATAAATAATACCAAAAGTCCCCCAAAAATAGGGAAGCGAATATTCATTTCCTGGGTCATAGACTTGATTCAAAAATCTATCATCTATATTTTCGAGACCCTTGATTTTTGAATGGTCAAGCTTTTTCAATAGACCCTTTTCCCTCATCATCTCAACAGTATATTCAGATGGAAAGGCTAGGTCGTAGTGGGTCTTGCCCTGCTCGATTTTTGCCATCATAGCTTCATTAGAATCAAAGGTTTCATAGATTATCTTATATCCTGTTTCTTTTTCAAAGTCACTAAGAATTTCTGGGTCAACATAGTCTCCCCAGTTATAAAAATATATATCCTTATCATTTGAGCCAGTAGAGCTTGCATTTAGCCTTTCTTTACCAAAGGCCAAGAAAAGAATGATAAGACCAATACCCAAAACGAACTTATAAACTTTATTCATATCACTTTGCCTCCCTTCTTTCTATCATGTAATAGATAACCACCATAGCAAGTGATATTACAAAAATTATGGCTGATAGGGCATTAATCTCAAGAGAAATGCCTGATCTAACCCTAGAATAAATCTCTATTGATAGGGTAGAAAATCCAGATCCTGTTACAAAAAATGTAACTGCAAAATCATCTAGAGAATAAGTAAGAGCCATAAAAAATCCCGCAAAAATTCCGCTTGCGATATTTGGTAATATTATCTTATTTAAAATCGTCATATCATTTGCACCCAAGTCTTCTGCTGCCCTTATCATATCTTCATTAAGAGCATAAAGCCTTGGCAAAACCATTAAAACAACAATAGGTATAGAAAAGGCAATATGGGCCAAGAGAACTGACAAAAATCCCATAGGAATTTTTATTAACATAGAAAACAAAATCAAAAAGCTCGCCCCCATCATAATGTCTGGAAGAACCATCAAGACAGAATTTAGGCCTAGAATTTGTTTTTTTATTTTTTTGTTTTTTGTATAGTAAATCGAAATCGCACCTAAGGTCCCAATCACGCTTGCAATCAAAGATGAAATCAAGGCTAAAATTAGGGTGTTTAAAACTATATTTATTAACCTCTTATCAGAAAAAACTGCCAAGTAATGCTCAAGGGTGAAGGATTCAAAAGTGTTCATATTGCCACCACTATTAAAGGAATAGAAAATCAAATATCCTAATGGGAGGTACATAATTATAAAAACAAAAATCAAAAATAAATTTGAAAGTTTAGTTGATTTATTTTCCATTTATTTCTCCCCTCCTGTTCAAAAATGAAATCACAGCAAACATGATTCCTATTAAAACAAGACCAATGGTTGAACCCATGCCCCAGTTTTGGGTTACTAAGTAATGTTGCTCAACAGCTGTTCCCAAAGTAATTATCTTGTTACCGCCAATAATTCTAGTAATCAAAAACAGGGATAGGGAAGGAATAAATACCGCCTGAAAACCAGCTATGACTCCATCCATCGATAGGGGTAGGATAATTTTTCTAAAGGTCTGAAACTTACTTGCACCTAAATCTTCGCTTGCTATAATATATTCCCTTGGGATGGTATCTATAGACCTAAAAATCGGCAAAATCATAAAGGGAAGTTCTACATAGGAAGCTACTAAAATAAAGGCAGGATTTGTAAACAAAAATCCTTGACTAGCTAAGCCCAAAAGACCGACAATTGTCCCGTTTTTATTAAAAAGTCCAATAAATGCGTAGGCTTTAAGGACTAAATTTATCCAGGTTGGCAAAATTACCAAAAGCAAGATTAAATCCTTATGTTTGGCCTTGGTCAAAAAATATGAAAAAGGATAGGCCAACAAAAGTGTAAAGGAAGTAATCAAAAATGCGGTCAAAAAGGAATTTAGGGTCATTATTATATAATTTTTGTTAGTAAAGTATGCTATATAATTACCGAGAGTAAAATTTCCATAAATATCAAAAAATGACTGGTAGAGCAAGAGTAGGATTGGCGCAATAATAAAAACCAAAATCCAAATATAGTAAATAAAGGTTAATTTTTGGTACTTTTTAGCCATCACTTTCTCCTGTAGCATATTTTTCAATTCTCTTATCAAAGGCCTCTTCGGTTTCATTGTAACGCATAACGTGGATATTTTCAGGATCAATCTTGATACCGATATCATCGCCCTCTTCAAAACGTCTAGTTGTATGAATCTTCCATGAAAATTCCATCTTATCAATGGCAATCAATTCATTAAAGACTCCACGAAAGAGAATGTTATCAATATTAACAACAATATGTGCTCTCTCAACTGGGACAACTTCTATATCTTCGGGCCTAATTACAACTTCAACCCTCTCACCTTTAGCAATACCAGCGTCAGAACAATCGAAAACCTTGCCGGCAAACTCTACCTTATAGTCATCAACCATCCTAGCCTTTAAGATGTTGGACTCACCAATAAATTCTGCAACATAACGGTTAATAGGCTCATCATATATATCTTTTGGGGGACCTTGCTGGACAATTTTCCCCTTATCCATTACAAAAATATGGTCACTTAAAGCAAGGGCTTCTTCCTGATCGTGGGTTACAAAAACGAAAGTGATTCCAAGCTCCCATTGGATATCAGAAAGGAGGACTTGCATGGACTTCCTTAGTTTCATATCGAGCGCAGAAAGTGGTTCATCAAGTAAAAGCACATCCGGTTTATTAACAATAGCACGGGCAATTGCCACCCTCTGCTTTTGGCCACCAGACATCTGACTTACCTCTCGCCTTTCAAAACCAGCGAGATTTACCATATCAAGAGCCTTTTCAACTTCTTTTTTAATAATAGCCTTGTCAGTCTTTTTGATTTCCAAACCAAAGGCCACATTATCATAAACATTCATATGGGGAAAAAGCGAATAATTTTGAAAAACTGTATTTACAGTCCTCTTACTTGCTGGCACATCTCCGACATTTTTTCCATTTATGTAAACAGAACCACTACTAGGCTCCAAAAATCCTGCTATTAAATTTAAAATAGTAGTCTTGCCGCAACCTGATGGTCCTAACAGGGTATAGAATTTTCCCTTTTCAAGCTCTAGGTCAACAGATTTTAGGACTTCTTCATCACCAAAAGACTTAGAAACCCCATCAAGAACCACCGAATATTTTTCAAAATTTTTATCCATACTTCCACCCCCAACTTTCTCATTATAAAAAGTATACCTCATTTAAAAAGAATTTTTATCTAATTATAATAACAAAATCTATTTTTTCTGATAAAAGAAAAAATGTACCAGACCTAAGTCCAGTACATTTATAAAATACTAATTGAATTCTATTTTATCATCTAAATAGACATCAGACAACCTTGCCATGAATACAATACTTGTTATTAAAACAGTAATTGCACAGGCCCCTATCAATAAAGAAAACAATATTAGGGATGAAATTTCATCTTTGAATACTAACAAGGATAACATTAAGCCTATAAAGATTAAAAGTGGTATTCCTAACCATTTTAAACCTAAAATTAGGGTTTTCTTAAAAAGTCTCTTACCTTGACTAAAGATTTTGCTAATTATTTCCATAACCCCATCTTCTGTATCGTGGTGGTCAGCAAGATAAAAGTTTGAATAGGCAAAAAACATGGCAATAATTAAAAATATTAAAACGAATGCTATCGGTAGGATAATTGCTCCTATGGCAAAGACTGCCTTATTGTTTGGACTTGCTACAGCTGAAAATACGCTAAAAGCGCCACTTGCTGCAAAAGCGTATTGGGCAATAGCTTTTGCTATAGAAATTAAAAATCCTACTGTAAGGACCTTCATATTTAAGTAATTTACCTGGTTTAGGTAGTCCCCTACTGATCCCATCCTATTTCTGATAAGACCACTTGAGATAGAAAAAGTAAATACAAAGGAAATTATTCCTGTAATCAAATCTCCCAAAATATTAAGGATGAAATTATCTTCTCC
>NZ_CAUPHG010000070.1:0-9190 GCF_963510915.1 uncultured Anaerococcus sp.
ATAAATTTTGTAAATAGGGAAAAGCTTTTTAGGCTTACCTTTTTGACTATTGATTCAATAAATTCATTTTTAAAAGAAAAAACAAATGAGCCTGAAGTTATAGCTATGGCATATGAGCTTGTAGGATATGATTCAAAGCTTACTGGTATAATTGGTCACTTTTTGGGCTCTACTGTTGTTGTTAAAGACATAGACTCAGCAATTTCGCTTTCAAAAAAAATAAAAGGCTATAGGATAATAAGTCTAAACTTGGATATTATTAATACTTGGGGCTCTATGGTTGCAGGAACAAATAAAAACAAACGTTCTTCTACCAGTCTTCTTAATAGAAAGAAAAAATTAACTGATTTAGAAAATTCAATCAAGAACCTAAGTAGTAAACAAAAATCCTATGAAGAAGCAATTTCGCAACTTAACCTTGACTTAGAAGATAGAAAAAATAAGCTCCTAAGCCTTAGAGATGCTTATGGAAAGAAAGACCAAGAGAAAAAGGATCTTACAAGTAACATTGAAAGATTAAAATTAAAGATAGAATCCCTAAGCCAGCATAAAACAGACTTAGCTAGTAATGAGATTGGCTATGAAGAAAATAAAAGTAACCTTGATATAGCAAGTCTAATGGCAGAAGAAGGAAGTCTTAAAGAAAGCCTTGAAGATCAAAATAGAATTTTAGAGGAAAAATCTAAGGAATTAGATTTAATAAAAGAAGAGATAATTACTCTAACAAATAAGCTAGAAATAAACAAGAGAGATAAGAGCCTTTTGGAAAATTCAATAATAAATCTCAAAAATAGCATTGAAGATATAAAATCTAACAAAGTAATTCAAGAAAAGTTATTTGCAAATCTTGAAAAAGACTTACAAATTTCAAAAGAAAAGGAAGAATCTCTCAATAAGTCTATTAATTTATATAAAGAAGAATCTGACCATCTAAGGGAGAGCATATCAGCTTTACAAGCAATCCTAAAGCAAAGAGAAGGAGAAAATATTAAACTAATAGAGGAAAACCAAAAGCTTGAAGATGATTTAAAAAATTTTGACTTAGAAAGGGTGAAACTTTCCTATAAACTTGATTCTGCAAATGAGAATTACAAAAATCTCGAAGATGAAATTAGTCCTTATATAACAATGAGCCTTGATGACCTAACAGAAAAATTTAAGGATGATGAGAAAATAAATCCAACAAAGACAGAACTTATTGATATCCAAAAAAAGATTAATGAAGTAGGATTTTTCACACCAACTGCCTTAGAAGATTTTGCTAATATTGAAAAGGAAGTTGATTTTATCAATGATCAGGTTGCTGACCTAAAAAATTCAAAGATTGATATAGAAAAAATGATAGTAAGGCTTGAAAAAGAAATGAAGGAAGAATTTTCTAAAAACTTTGCAATCATAAATGAAAACTTCACCAAGATTTTCAAAATACTTTTCATGGGAGGAGATGCAAGGCTAATCCTTGATAGCGATGATTTCCTAACAGCGGGTGTTGAAATTGAGGCAAAACCACCAAGCAAGTCCTTAAAATCTATCTCACTTTTATCAGGTGGGGAAAAAGCTCTTACAGCTGTGGCTCTCTTATTTGCAATCTTTGAGCAAAATCCAGCTCCATTTTCAATTTTGGACGAGATAGATGCGGCTCTTGATGAGTCAAATATCAAAAGATATATAGACTATCTAAAGAGTTTATCTATGAATACCCAATTTATCATGATCACCCATAGGCAAACAACAATGCAGCTTGCAGAAAAAATCCATGGTGTAACCATAGATGATGAAGGAATCTCAAAACTTTATTCCATAGTCTTTGATTAAAATTGATTAAGGGCTTAAAACCAGTAAAATATAAAGGATAAGAAATATAAAATTGCAGAAAAATTCTAGGGATTTTTTCCAAAGGAGGAAGTATGGCAATTCGAAATATAAGAATAGATGGAGATCCGATTTTAAGAAAAATTTCAAGACCAGTAGATCAGGTCACAGATAGGATTAGGATTCTACTAGATGATATGGCAGAGACTATGTATGCCGCTGATGGAGTTGGTCTTGCTGCCCCACAAGTTGGTAATCTTAGAAGAGTTATAGTTGTAGATCCTAGAGATGAACAAACAGGTCTAGTTAAGCTCGTAAATCCAGAAATAATTGAAAAAGACGGAGAACAAATAGGGGTGGAAGGTTGTCTTTCCATACCTGAATTTAATGCGACTGTAAAAAGACCAGAGCATGTAAAGGTCAAATATTTAGACGAAAATGGCGAAGAAAAAATCTGGGACGCTCATGGTTTTCCAGCGGTAATTCTTTGTCACGAAATAGACCATCTTGATGGTATCTTGTTTAAGGATAAGTATATAGAAGAATATAAACCGGAAGAAATGGTAGAAATCAATGATTAATATATGTTTTATGGGTAATCCAAAGTTTGCTTTGCAGACTTTGGATATTCTTTATAAGGATGAAAATATAGATTTAAAGCTTGTTGTGTCAGGCAAAGACAAGAAAAGGTCTAGAAATAAGTTTAGTCCCACCCCTGTCAAAAAATATGCAGAAGATAATGGAATAAGGGTAGAAACACCAGATACCGTTAATACAGAAGACTTTGTCAATATGTTAAAAGACCTAAAAATTGACTACATAGTTGTGGTTGCCTTTGGTCAACTCATTAAAGCCGTTCTTCTGGATAATTTTAAGGATAGGATAATAAACCTCCACCCATCTCTCCTTCCACTTTACAGGGGAGCAAGTCCAATGCAGTTTACCCTCCTAAATGGAGATAAAAAGACAGCTGCAACTGCTATGTTGATTGAAAAGGGCATGGACTCTGGAGATATACTTATCCAAAGGGAAATGGATATTGACCCAAGTGATGATTATTTTGCCCTAGAAGATAAGCTTGGCAAAATTGGTGCAGAAGCCATTAGAGATGCTATTTTAAATTTTGACCAAGTATATAAAAATAGACAAGACCAAGATGATGATAAGGCAACTTATTGTACAAAGATTGACAAGGAAATGGGCAGGATAGATTGGGAAAAATCCAGCAGAGAAATTTTAGATCAAATAAGAGCCTTAGTTTCTTATCCTGTAGCATATTTTGACTACAAGGGAGAAAATGTTAAGGTTCATAAGGCAAGCCTTGGCGATAAGAAAGGAAGACCTGGCGAAATTCTTTCAGCTAACAAAAAGGATAAGTTAGTTATAGGAACAGGAGATGGGTCAATAAGGATAGAAAAGATTCAATTTCCTGGCAAAAAGGCTATGGACACAGCTTCCTTCCTCTTAGGAAATGATATAGAAGTAGGATTTGTTTTAGAAAATGAGTGATTTTGAGATAATATTTTCTATCCTAAAAGCCGTTATCTTTGAGGACGAAAAGTCATCAGATATGATAAATGCCTATGCAGGAAGGTCTGATAATCTTCCTTTAATTACAAAAACAGTCTACGGAGTATTAGAAAATAAAATCTATATTGACTACATGATTAGGAAATTATCTGACATTAGGCTTAAAAAAATTCACAAAAATGTTCTTTTAATTCTTGAAATTGGAATATATAATATACATTTTTTAGAAACCAAGGACTATGCTACAGTTGATAAACTTGTTGATCTTACCAAGGCTAAAAACAAGAGGTCAACCGGTTTTGTAAATGCGATTTTAAGAGCTTTTATCAGGGATGAAAAGGAAATATCAACAATTTACGAAAAAGATGACATAAAGAGCCTTTCAATCAGGTATTCATTCCCGGAGGAAATTACCAGGTATATCTATGATTTTTACGGTATGGATTATACCAAGGCTTATTTGCGAGATGCTACAAGGGTTAAAGATTTATCTATTAGGGTAAATAATCTAAAGACAAGTAAGAAAAACCTAGAAGAATTACTCATAAAAGATGGCTTTGAAATAGAAGCGGGTAAAATTTCTCAATATAGTTTTATAGTAAAAAATCCTGGAGGTCTTGCGAGGAGTAAGCATTTTAAAGATGGGCTTTTTACCATCCAACAAGAAGCATCAATGAAGGCAATAGAGGTCCTAAATCCAAAAGACAATAGCAAAATCTTAGACCTTTGTGCAGCACCAGGAACAAAAACAACTTATCTTGCTGAATACACAAAAAACACGGGCAAAATTATTGCAAATGATATATCAAAATCGAAAAATAAGCTGATTTTAGAAAATATTCAAAGATTAGGTCTTGAAAATATAAGCCTAACGAACTACGATGCTTCAATCTTTGTGGACGATTTTGAAAATAAATTTGACTATTGTTTGGTAGATGCTCCTTGTTCCGGACTGGGAGTAGTAGGAAGAAAACCAGAAATACGATATAATAGAACTAAGGAAACGATTGTAAGACTAGCTGGTCTTCAAAGAAAGATTCTAGAAAATGCTATAAAGTATATCAAAAAGGACGGTTACCTAGTTTATTCAACATGTACCCTTGGCCCACTTGAAAATAGGGATAATTTCAACTACCTATTAGAAAAAGAAAACCTAGAATTAGTTCCAATTGAGGGTCAGGATTTTATAGAATACAAGAGCTTTGAAGCAATGACTGATGGATTTTTCATCAGTAAATTTAGGAAAATAAATGATTAGGATAAATGATAAGACAATAGAAGAAATTGAAGATTTATTTAAGGAGAAATCCTATCAAAAGTTCAGAGCCAAGCAAGTTTTTAGGTCAATTCATGTCAATAGGATAAATGACTTTGATAAGATGACTGATTTGCCTATTAAGATGCGAGAAGAACTAAAGGATGATTTTGACTTTGATAAAATAGAAGTTTTAAAGACTTTTGAATCAAAGATTGATTCTACCAAGAAATATCTTTTGGAATTATCCGATAAAAATATAGTAGAAGCTGTTTATATGGATTATAAAGATAGGTCTACTATATGTATTTCAAGTCAAGTAGGCTGTAGGATGGGATGTACATTTTGTGCATCAACAAAAAATGGTCTAGTTAGGAACATGACAGCATCAGAATTAATCGAGGAAGTTTATCTACTAGAAAGGCTAAACGGACCAATTTCTAATATTGTTATCATGGGAATTGGTGAGCCCTTGGATAATTTTGTAAATATCAAAAAATTTATAGAAATTATCACAGATCCTAAGGGCAGAAACTTATCGCATAGGTCCATAACTTTGTCTACATCTGGACTTGCTCATAGGATTAAAGACCTTGCGGATACAAACCTTGATGTAAATCTCGCCCTAAGTCTTCATTATGCAGATGATAAAAAAAGAGCGGTTTATATGCCTGTTGCAAAAAGATATAATATTGCAGACTTAATAGAGGCTACTGATTATTATTTTGATAAAACTGGACGTAGGGTTTCATTTGAATATGTTGTTATCGATGGTGTGAATAACTTAAATGAAGATGTAGAAAGACTGCATGACCTACTTTTTGGCAAAAATATTCATATAAATTTAATTCCTCTAAATCCAATTGAGGAATTTGACCATAAAAAACCGGCGGCTAGGGTTCTTGAGGATTTTAAAGAAAAACTTACCAGAAGGGGTTTAAACGCTACAATTCGAAGGTCTATGGGATCAGATATAGATGCATCATGTGGACAATTAAGAAATAATTATGCGAGGTAAGCATGAAATTTAGTACAATAACAAATATTGGCAAGGTTAGAAATGAAAACGAGGATTCATTCTCTAATGCTAGTCTTGCTGGCTTGGATTTTTTTATAGTAGCAGACGGCATGGGAGGACACAGCAAGGGAGAACTTGCTAGTAAACTCGCCGCGAAACTCTTTATAAAATACATAAAAGAAGCAGATTTATCAACCTATGATTCTTATACAAGGCTTTTGGAAGATGCAATTTTTTATGCTAACAAGGAAATCTATAACCTATCTCTAGAAGATGGAAATATAAAAATGGGTACAACTGTTGTTTGCCTATGTCTTGATTACAAAAACAATCTCTATCACCTAAGCCATTTAGGAGATTCAAGGGCTTATGTTTATAGGGATAAGAGCCTAACTCAACTTACAAGAGACCATTCTTTGGTAAATGACCTTTTAGATAGTGGCTCGCTTACGAAAGATGAGGCAGAAAACTTTATAAACAAGTCCGCCATAACTAGGGCTGTTGGAACAGAAGAAAAGATTATACCGGACAGCAAATCTCTTCCAATGCAAGAGGGGGATATTATCTTAATGGTTACAGATGGACTTACAAACGAATTGACAGACGAAAAGATAGCAGAAATAGTAAAAAATAGTGGGGATCCTTACCAAATTTCATCAAGACTTATTGAAGAAGCCGTAAATCATGGTGGTAGGGATAATATTACAGTTACAACTATTTTACTATAAGAGGGTATTATGGATAAAATAATTTTAGACGGTAGATATGAGATTATAAAAGAAATAGGCGTGGGTGGAATGGCCAAGGTCTATAAGGCTAAGGACAATCTTCTTGGTAGGTATGTTGCAATTAAAATTTTAAAAGACCAGTACGCTGAAGATGATGAATTTTTAAAGAAATTTAATAATGAAGCTCAATCAGCAGCTAGGCTTTCCCATATAAATATTGTAAATGTTTATGATATTGGAAAAGATATGCTAAATGGCAAACTTATTCAATATATAGTTATGGAATATGTGGAAGGGGAAACCCTTAAAGATTTGATTAACCGAGAAAAGGTCCTTGAAAATCACGATATAATTGATTATTCGACACAAATCGCCCAGGCACTTAAATCTGCCCATGATTCAGGAATAGTCCATAGGGATATTAAGCCACAGAATATTTTGATAGACAAATATGGTCTATGCAAGGTTACAGATTTTGGTATAGCAAGGGTCTCATCCAATGCTACTATCACTTATACCAGCTCAATTTTAGGAACAGTTCATTACATTTCTCCAGAGCAGGCGAAAGGTAAGATTGTAGATTTGAAATCTGACCTTTATTCTTTAGGTGCTGTCATGTATGAAATGGCAACAGGTAGGGTACCTTTTGATGCAGATAATTCTGTTGGTATAGCTGTTATGCATATACAAGATGACCCAATTCCACCTAGAGAAATAAATCCAAATCTTTCTAAGCACTTAAATTACATAATTATGAAGCTGTTAAAGAAAGACCCAACTGAGAGATTCCAAAATGCAAGCGAGCTAATTGAGGCTCTTGATGATGAATCTCTAGTTAAGGGTGAGGATTCTTTTGAAGATACTGCAAGAATTCCTATAGTTGTTCCCAAAAAAGAAGCCTACCAAGAGCCTATCGAAGAAGATAGAGAAGCTGTTTATGTCTCAACCGGTGAAGAAAAGTCTAAGAAAAAGAAAAAGAAAAATTCTATAAAAATTTGGCCTTTAGCTCTTCTCGCCTTTATCTTAGTTGGGGTTGTATATTATTTCAATTCTAGAATGTCAAGCGATGAAATTGAAGTACCAACAGTTGTAAATCTTACTGAAGAACAGGCTGTTGACCAGCTAGAAAAAAGAGGTTTTAGAGCAAATATATCAAGAAATGCTGAAAGCGATGAATATGAAAAAGGTAAGGTTATGAGTCAGGATCCAGAAGCTTCCACCAGGGCCAAAAAGGGTACGATTGTCAATCTGGTAATTTCTTCTGGTAGGGAAGTAACAGTTCCCGAACTTAAAAATATGAACCTCAGTCAAGCTGAGGAAACATTAAAGGACTTAGGACTTAAAATAGGAACAACTTCTACTGATTATTCAAATACTGTTGAAAAAGATTTGGTGATTAGGCAAGAACCTGTATCTGGCTCTTCTGTCCAATCTGGTTCTGAGGTAAATCTTGTCATTTCGGCAGGCAAGGAAGATACCACAGAGATAATAAAGGTTGGAAACTATGTTGGAATGAGTGAGCAAGATGCAATAGCGACAGCTAGAAATAACCACCTAAGGGTTAGAAATGTTGATTACCAATATTCTTCTAACGTTCAAAAAGGACAAGTAATGAGCCAGTCTATTGGAGCTGAGACAGAAGTGGCAGAAAATTCAGCAATTGACTTTGTAATAAGTCTTGGAGAAGAGGAAAAGTCAAAGCCAAAGAGTCCTAATAGGGAAGTTGAGATTAGGCTTAATGTTGCTACTGATAAGGAAAACTTTAATGTAAAAATCTATAAGGTTGATAGTAATGGCAACAGAGGAGACCTAATGTATAACGACTATCACACATCAAATGAACTAAATTCACAAGGTATCTTGGTTCTTAAATTTATGGCTATGTCCGGAACTAGTGTGGAAGTTTTAGTTGATGATGAATCTTATGGAGTATATCAAGTTAATTAATGATTGGGAAAATAATAAAAAGTCAAAAAGAATTATATTATGTAGATACTAAAGATAAACTCTATATGGCTAAAGCCAGGGGGAATTTTAGAGTCAAGGACAAAAAACCCTTAGTTGGAGACAATGTAGAAATAGAACCCCTAGAAGATTCCAAGGCCTATATAACAAAGCTCCTTCCTAGAAAAAACGAAATTAAAAGACCAAATATAGCAAACATTGACCAGCTCTTGGTTTTTGTGACTATAAATGATCCACCACTTAATCTTTATAATCTAGATAAATATCTAGCCATGTGCGAATATTTGAATATCTCTGTGACTATAATGCTTACAAAAATTGATTTAGCGCCTGGAGAAAAAATCGAAAATTTAGCAAATATTTATAGGAATATTGGTTATGAAGTAATATTGGTTGATAATTACAAGGATTTTCCAAAAGAAAAAATTCAAAGAATCTTAGAGGGAAAGACTTCTGCGGTATCGGGAGCATCCGGTGTTGGTAAGTCCACTTTCTTATCGAACTTAATTGATGAAGAAATAGAAATTGGTGATATAAGCCAAAAGTCAAAGAGGGGGAAGAATACCACCCGCCATACAGAAATCTTTAAACTTGGTGAAGATACTTTCATTTTTGATACACCTGGCTTTGATTCCTTCGACCTAGATTTTTTAGAAGATGAAAATGACCTTAAAAATACCTTTGTGGAATTAAGGGATAGGGCTTGTAAATTTAAGGATTGTAACCACATAAATGAACCATCTTGTAGGGTCAAGGAAGATTTGGAAGAGGGAAAAATTTCTAAGTCACGCTACAAAAATTATATTCAGTTATTTGAAGAATTAAAACAAAGGAGACTTAACAAATGGTAAAATTATCACCATCAATACTTTCAGCAAATTT
>NZ_CAUPHG010000071.1:0-9026 GCF_963510915.1 uncultured Anaerococcus sp.
GAATTCATTAAGATGGAATTCCCAGCAGATAGAAAGTAGTAGGAGGTAATAATGTATACAGTTAGAAAAGTAACAGACGATTTATATTATGTAGGTGGAGACGACAGAAGATTAGCCTTATTTGAAAATATATTTCCAATTCCTGAAGGTGTATCATACAACTCCTACCTATTGATGGATGAAAAAACAGTACTAATCGATGCAGTTGACTGGGCAATCACAAGAGAATATATGGTAAACGTAGCTAGAGTTTTAAACGGTAGAGACCTAGACTATTTGATAGTTCACCATATGGAACCAGACCATTGTTCATCAATAGAATTAATGCTACAAAGATATCCAAACCTTAAAATAATTTCTTCTGAAAAGGGAATTATGTTCATGAGACAATTTGGTTACCATGTAGATGATAGATATATCGAAGTAAAAGAAGGCGACACAGTAAGCTTTGGTAAACACGAATTTACCTTCGTAGAAGCACCAATGGTACACTGGCCAGAAGTATTAATGTCTTATGATTCATATGACAAAGTTCTATTCTCAGCAGACGCATTCGGATCATTTATCGCAAACAACGGTAGATTATTCGCAGACGAAGTAAACTGGGATAGAGACTACCTAGATGAAGGACGTAGATACTACACAAACATCGTAGGTAAATATGGAACATTCGTACAAAAGGCCCTAGCAAAAGCAGGCGGTCTAGATCTTAAATATATCTGCCCACTTCATGGTCTTGTATGGAGAGACAACTTTGGCTACATCATTGACAAATACGTACACTGGGCAACTTATGAACCAGAAGAAGAAGGTGTCCTAATCGTATATGCATCAATGTATGGCAACACAGAATTTGCAGCCCAAGCCCTAGCAAGTAAACTATGTGAAAGAGGCATGACCAACATCTCTCTAAGAGATGTATCAAGCACTCATGTATCAACACTAATAGCAGAAAGCTTCAAATACTCAAACATCGTATTAGCATCTGTAACCTACAACCTAGGAATCTACCCAGTAATGCTTAACTACCTAGAAGATATGAAGGCACTAAACCTACAAAATAGAGCTGTATCTATCATTGGTAACGGAACATGGGCTCCACAAGCAGCAGAAAAAATGGAAAAATTCTTAGACGAAGAAATGAGACTAATGGACGTGCTACCAGAAGGTCTGGATATGGTATCTTCACTAAAGAAAGCAAAAGAACCAGACATGGACGCAATGGTAGACGGAATATTCGACTCAATAAAGAAGAGAAGAGAAGAAAAAGCAAAAACAGCTTCTCAAAACAAAGGCAAAAAATAAATAAGAAACTAAAAGGCGGGGCAACCCGCCTTTTTGCTTGGGAAATTATTGGGACTTAGCAAAGAAGATTGAAAGGTGATGTTAGGGGGCATTGAGATATAGGTTTGAATTTAAAAGGTAAAGTGTGAAAAAAGTAATTTTCTTTATAATGGTAGAAAGAAAAATTTTCGATATTAAAAGCTGAAAGGAAAATCCTATGAAAAAAACATTAAAAATTCTAGTCCTACTATTAATACTGGCATCTAGCTAATCCCAAGGCAAAGTCAAAAATCCTGCGACCCAGGGATATATAGTAGGAACAGGAAATATCAAGAGCGATGTAGATGTAGAAAAGTACTTAAAAATCAATCAGAGATTTGAAGTAGGGGCAGATAAGGACGGCAGGGCCGTTTTTAAAGACCCACACAAAGCCTACCAAGTCCTTAAAGAAAAATATTCTGACGGAATAAGTTTAATCCAAAAAGAATTTAACCTAGAAGACCTAAGCGAAAGATCCTACCATGCCTATAAAACCTATGGATGGCAAGTGGAAACAGGCACTCCAGAAGAAAAGGACCAGGCAAATTTTGTATCAGGATTTTTTGATATTTATGAAAATAGTTTTGAGTGAGAATCCGTTTCTTGTACAAAGAATATAAGAAAAGAAATAAAAAGAAAATATGACCTCCGTTATTATGTGGCGGAGGTCATATTTTTGTGATTAATTTTTAAAATTCCTCTAAGAAGATTAAACGTTGAACCTAGAATAAGGGTCGTAGCAGTCTAGGCAGAGTTTTTTGCCTTCTTCTATCCTTATAAATTTAGAGGCGGTGTTTTCTCCACATTTTTCACAGATATAGGATTCAAAGAGCCTTGCGTGTTCTGGAATTTGGATTGTAGTTTCTTTAACATCAAAGAGGTCTTTGTAGTCATTTTCTATGAAATATTTTAGGGAATCATCCCTGGACATATTTTTATCCCTTGGTTTTAAGACCAGTCTTACAGACTTATTTGTCCTTCTATTATAGAAAGAAAAGGCCTGCTTGCCTGTCATGTGAAATAGCAAATTGCCTTTGCCAACACTTGTTCCTAGAATTACTTGGATGGCATCAACTCCACAAGCGTCATTTTCTGTGATGGTTACAACTTCTTCGTCCTCCGAAAATGATAGGTTCAACAATTCGATGGCATATAGGGCTGCTTTATAGCCTATGGCAAGGCCTCCACAGACGTGTCCGTGGAATTCTGCACATTTTTTCCAGAGTTTTTCAGTATCTAAATTTTTTAAAGTCATTTTTCCTCCTTAGTCCACAAGCATTATTTTTTGACCAGCTAGCTTGTGAATGGTTGATTTTATATCATAGACATCGTACAACATATGGCTAGTTATATCGTTAATATTTCCTGACTCATACACCTGAGCATCCTTTAAAAGCAGGAACTTATTGCAATATTTCATGGCCAGGTTGATATCGTGGATAACCACGATTCCGATAATATTTTTTTCTATTATTATTTTTCTTACCAGATCCAAAACTAAATATTGGTTTTTAATATCAAGGTTACTCGTTGGTTCATCAAGCAGGAGGAGTTTGGGATCTTGTGCTATTGCTCTAGCTAGGACAACCTTTTGACATTCGCCTCCGCTGATATTTGCTATGTAGCTTGAATACATTTTTCTATCAATACCTATTCTGTCCATGGATTCTTGGACTATTTTGTGGTCTTCTGTGGAGAATTTCCATTTCATATGAGGCTTTCTACCTAGCATGACCATATCCTTGACACTTATATCTATATTTGGTAAATTTTGTTCGACTAGAGCTACTTTTTTGGCAATTTCAAAAACACTCCTCTTCATCAGGTCTTTCTCGTTTAAAACAACAGACCCTTTTTTTACCTTTAGGATTTTATTCAAACACTTTAGGAGAGTTGATTTTCCTGCTCCGTTATTTCCTAAAACAGCTAGAAAATCGCCATCTTTAAGGTTAAATGATATGTCTTTTAATATTTCTCTATCATTTTTGTAGGAGAAACTTAGATTTCTAACTTCAAGCATCTTATCTCCTTTCTTTTAATAAAAGGTAGAGGAAGATTGGTCCGCCAAGAAATGATGTAATTGCCCCTATTGGAAGAATAACAGGACTTAGAGCCATTCTTGAAACTAGGTCTGATAAAAGTAAAATTATTGACCCGCTCAGGATAGAACCTGGTATTACATAGACGTAGTTATTACCTACAAACATTTTTACTATGTGAGGTGCAATCAGACCTATAAAATTAACTAAGCCTATGTTTGAAACAATGATTGATGCTGCGAGGCAACACAAAACGGTATTTTCAATAACCAATCTATCTACATTTAAGCCTAAGCTTATGGCGGTGTTATCTCCTGCTAGGAGGGCATTATAGTCCCATCTGTGAAAGATAGCATAAATGCAAATAAATACCACTACAAGGAAGATAATCAAAATATCCTTATAGCCAGTACTTCCCAAGTCCCCAAAGGTCCAATAAACTAAGGAGGCTAGCTGGACTTCATCTGCAAAATATTGGATAAGGGTAGTAGCTCCTGCCAGCATTGCGCTGATAGCAACGCCTGCTAGGACTATGCCTTGAGCCTTAATATTATTAAATTTTGATAGAGCTAAGATAAAGCTAGCCACTATAATCGATCCAAGAAAGGAAAGCAGGGGAATTTGGAAGTCACCACTAAGGTTGAAAACCACAATTGCCAAGGCGGCTCCAAAGCTAGCTCCCTGAGAAACCCCTATAGTAGAAGCCGAGGCAAGGTTGTTTTGGAGAATGACCTGAAGTATAGCTCCAGTCAAACCAAGCCCTGCCCCAGAAACTATAGAAGTTAGGATTCTTGGCAGTCTGTTATTAATCATAATTAGGTTTATCTTATCATCGTGAGCTTTCCCTAATAGACCCAAAAAGAAGTCTGATAGTGAAAATTTGGCAGTTCCAAATTTGAGGGAGGCCAGGGATGATAAAATCAAAATTAAAAACAAGGCTAGTAAAAATATAATATTTTTCTTCCTATTAGCGTCATAGTCAGTAAGCTTATTTTCCAATTTCAATTTTCCTAAATTCTAAACCAGCTTCTTTTTGGGCTGGATAGATGTCTTCGCCAATGAATTTTTCGTAGATTTCCTTGGCTTTTTGGTCCATATCCACATCTTCAAACCTATCTGGGAAGGACACCTTTCCAGCATAGTAAGCATCTATCAAGGCTGTGTCAAGGTTGGTTGCACAGTGTCTGTAAGAAATTTGTGAATAAACCTTGCCATTTTTGACAGCTGATAGGCTTTCAAACAATTCCTTATTTTTGTTGTATTGGTCTTTAATTATATCATAACCGTTGAAATCAAGTAGGATGATATCTGGATCCCATTCGAGAACTTTTTCTAAATCTATCTCGAAAAATCCTTTTTGACCCTCAACTTCGTCGGCGAGGTTTCTTGAGTTTGAAAGGGTAAGTGGGCCATAATTTGCTTCTGTACCTTCAAAACCATGGCTGCCTTTAAAAGATAAACCAGATACATAAACACTTGGCTTATCTTCTGCCTTGATATCGCCTGTTCTTTTGTTTAGGTCATCCTTAATCTCATCAAGATAGGCAGTCATTTCCTTAGCCTTATCTTCTTTGTTATAAAGTTCGCCAAGGATTCTGAAAATTTCGTAGTTTCTTTCATCTAATGAAGAATCAGCAATAGGAATACTTACAACAGGAATATTTGTCTTTTTTTGAAGTTCGTCAACTCCCATTTTTAAAGAATCGATTGTGAGAATTACATCTGGAGCTAATTCGATAATTTTTTCTATATTAGGGTCACCATTATCACCTATACCTGGTAGGTCTTTGAACTTATCAAAGTTGACATAGTTATAAGGTCTAGCCAAAACAGGTTTTTCCTTCTCGTGATCTTCTACGCCCACAATTAAATCTTCGCTATCCATATAGCAGGTATATCTGAGAGTGCCAACTCCAACGCAGACGATTTTCTTAACATCTTTTGGAACGGTCACTTCTCTTTTTAGGCTATCAACAATAACTTTACTACCATCGTTGGCATCTTTGTTGCTTTTTTCATCTTTAGCTACATTAGACTCAACTTGCTTAGCCGCCTTATCATCAGTGTCTGCTGGTTTTGCATCCTTTCCGCACGCTGCAAGTAAAAAACAAAATATAAAAACAGCAATCACATTAAATATTCTTTTAAGTTTCATATTAGCAAATCTCCTTTATAAAAAATCTAATCTACACTCTTGTAGATTCAAAGCGAAAATTTTAAAATATATTTTTTAAATAAAAAACCACGAAAAGAATATAGACACATTCCTTGTATCTACTACTCCTTCGTGGAATATTCTGTCACTATAATTAAATTATATATTTAAATTCATTTAAAACAAAACTCTTCATAAGTTTTAATATGTAGTTTAATTACAGAAATTTAAAGTATCAAATTTTAAGAAATCGCTTTCCAATTTCATTATATCAAACTTTAAGACCTTAGTCAATATGGCACAATTAAGCGATAAAAAAGAGAGATATATAGTTTTAGGAACTTATATACTTTAAAGATGAATGTAAATTAAAAATCTGACCCCGAGGAAAACATGGTGGTCAGATTTAGTTATCAAAAAATATATTCAAAAACTCTTCTAAATCATCAGCTTTTATTGCTTTTGAAATTTTCTTATCATCATTTAAAAAATCGCTAAAGTACTTAAAGAAATTTTCTACTGTTGATCTTTTTATATTATCACTAATATTTAATAACAAGACTACATTTACAATTACCCCATTCCAGTCAATTCCTTTTTTGCTTAAATAAACTCCTAAGAAATTATCATTAATCACTGGATTTAGTGGATGGGGAATGGCAACTTTGTTTTCGAGCCCGGTACTTGCTATATTTTCTCTCTTAATCAGTTCTTCAAAATAGTTTTTCTTATCAAGGATCTTATTGTTTTTTTCGATAATTTCTTTTAGAAAGTCGTCACGACTTAAAATCATATTATTATTTGCTTTATAGAATAGATTTTTATCAAAAAGCTTGCTTATTTCTTTGGTAGGCTCCTCACCCTTTAATGTCTAAAGAATTCTCTCGACATCTTTTTTGTATAGGTAGGCGCTTACTTCTATTACTGGCACTTTTGTATTAAGAGTTATTGGAATAGTTGATACTATCAAGTCATAAGAGTTTAAGTCCATACTTATGGCCATCAGGTAGTCACTAATATCGAGGTTATTGATATATTTGGAAAACTCGTGCATGAATCTGTATTTTAAGATTTTTGCTGTAGCTCTACCACTAGCACAGATTAGTAATATATTTTTCTTATTTAGATTATCTATTGACTTAGCAAGAGCTGCACTAAAATGTAGAGCTATGTAACCAAGTTCATCTAAATTTATATTCATCTTATATATTTCTGCTATATACGACGAGCAAAGCTTGGCACATTCCATGGCAATGTGGTCTCTTTTGATATCATCTAAAAGTGGGTTTTTTAAGTTGATTCCATACTTTACTCTTTTAATCATTGGCGTAAGATGAATCATAAGTGATGATTTCAAATCTGAATCATTTGATAAATCAATTGATAGGGTGTTTCTAATTGCCATTAAAGTTCTTTCAATTATTTGCTCAATATTTTCGTTATATTCTGAAGGTATATATGAGTCAATTTTGCTAAGTAAGTTTATATAAATATATTCAATCTCCTTTTCGTCTAAGCTTATATTAAATATTTTTTCAATTTCTTCGGAGATGTTTAGGCTTAGTTTATATATTGAAGAATATTTTTCGTAGATAGGGTCATCCTTATTTTCAGTTGATATTAAAAATTCCTTGCTTATTCTCGAAACTGAAACTATTAGGTAATTTATAAAGTTGTTGTATTTGACAAGGTTAGTATCAAAACCCTTATCCTTGAATTGTTTGAGTACAAAGGTGCTTACCTTATTGATTTTTGGAGTAGAGATTTCACTTACTTCTTCTAGAATATTTCCATCAAGTTTCGAGCCTTCCTCGATATATTTGACCAAAAAAGATCTGATATCGATTTCGAAAGCTTGAACTTTCATACCGTAATGGGGTTTTGATATAATTTCTATGTTGTTTTCAGCTAGGATTTCCCTAACTACTTTCAAATCTAGGTTTAATTGGGATCTGCTAATGAATAAAAGGTCAATAAATTCTTCTGATTTAACATAATTATTTTCTATTATTAGGGCCAAAATTATTTTATTAACCCTATATTCCTGACTATTTAAATCATCTTCCAAGGCATATTTTGGCCAATCTTCCTTTATGAATTTGGAAAACTTATCTTTATCATTGATAATAAATTTGTAACCAACACCTGGCTTAGACTTAATTATTGCTCCGTTATCTTTTAACAGAAGATTTAATTCTTTGATATCTTCTCTTACTGTTTTGCTTGAAAAATTAACTATTTTAGAGATATCATTAGCTGTGCAATCTTTAAAATCATCGGTTAGGATTTCAAATATTTTTTTTATTCTATTTTCTTTCACGTCCCACCTCACTTTAGACAGAATATGTCATTTTAATTTTATTATATCATCTTTTATAAAAATGATAATTTATATTATTTCCACAATCACGACCAACTTGTGGAAAAATTAAACAATGACAATTTCATGGGCATAGGATATGATATAAGTGATAGGAAAAGGTATTCTCTAAGAGTGCTAATTTTTATAAGCTATTATGGAAGGAGGATGTTGCTAGGAGTTAGCTAAGAGACATGGGAAAGATATTTAACAATTACAATGTAAATATTTGTGATGGTATAATCGGTTGGAAAGATGCTATTATCTTATCAGCTAAACCTTTACTAAACGACGCTTACATTGGAGAAGAATATTTGGATGCTATTTTTGATAATTTAGAAAAATATGGTCCATATATTGATTTTGGTTTAGAAGTAGCAGTGCCTCACGCTAGGCCGGAGTTTGGAGTTAAAAAGACAGGGGTTTCTCTTTTAAAACTCAAAAACAAAGTTTACCTACAGGAAAGTGATGATCACCCGATCAAACTTATAATTACATTTTGCTCTGTAGATGATACAAGCCACATAGAAATTCTAAAAGAAATCAGTTCGATTTTTGGTGATGGTGAAAAGTTAGGGAAAATAAAAGAAGCTAATAGCGTGGAAGAAATTCTAGAAATTATTAATAACTAAGGAGGATATTATGAAAATAATGGCGTTATGCGGATCTGGTTTAGGTTCAAGTTTTATGGTTGAGATGAATATCAAGGATATTCTAAAAGAATTAGGTATGACAAGTGTAGAGGTAACCCATTCTGATATTTCTAGTGCAGGCAATGATGATGCTGACCTATTTTTTGTAGCAAGGGATGTTGCTGAAAATATATCTTTAGATCCTAAAAAAATAGTAATCTTAAATAGTATTATTGATAAAAATGAACTTAGAGAAAAACTAAAAGAAACAATTGAAAAATATAATATAAAATAATTGCTTCAATTTAAATATGGAGGATAATATGAACGGTTTTATAAAAACTTTGGTAGACATAGCTTCTGAGCCTGCTTTATTAGTAGCTCTTATAGCTCTTATTGGTCTTTTAATTCAAAAGAAATCAGCGTCAGATACTATAAAGGGTACATTAAAAACTCTAATAGGTTTGACCTGAACCCCAAAATCCGGAATACGGATGGAGGGATTTTTGTATGCCAAA
>NZ_CAUPHG010000072.1:0-8875 GCF_963510915.1 uncultured Anaerococcus sp.
AAGCGTTGAATTTAACGCCTGGGGCTTTAGTATGTACTTATTTAACTATTCCATTTTTGCCTATAAAGCCAGTTACAAAGCCTTTTTTTATGGCAAAATCATTTGGTCCAAGTTTGAATTTGTCATAAGTTTTGCTAAGATTTTTTGCCAGGATTTTTTCAGTCATTAAAATCTCCTTCATATAAATATTCCAAAAGTTCAAATAAATCTTTCTTTTCCATTTCAATATCTTTTGAAATCCTAACTCCTTCAAGAAGAGCGGCTTCGAGTTTTTTCTGCTTTTCTTCAAGCCTTAGATTCGGATCTTCCTTGCCAACAAAAGTCCCCAAACCCTGGCGGGATTCTATAAAACCCTCACTTTCAAGCTCATCGTATGCTTTTTTGACAGTCAAAATCGAAATGGAAAGTTCACGAGCCATCGCCCTCACAGAGGGAAGTTTCTCCCCTGCTTTGATGTTTCCCGTCAAAACCTCATTCCTAATAGCATTTTTAATCTGTTCGTAAATAGGCACTGCCGACCCATTTTTAATAATAATCTTCACTAGCTTTCCCTCTCCTCTATAACAGTATATAACAGTTTATAACACTTGTCAAAAATTTTTCAAATAAAAAATCCTCCCACCTATAATAGTGAGAGGAGAACTCTTATTTATCAGCTTCTATCAAGTTTTTAAGACCTTCAATTCCTACTCTTATTGCCAAGTCTGTGTCGTGAACTACCGGGTTTTCTAGCCCATTCTTTTCTCTTTCTTGGTTGGCTACTACCAAAAAGCAGGACCCAACTCTCACTTTTAGGAAGCTTGCTACAGTAAATAGGGCTGCTGATTCCATTTCGCTGGCGAGTGTGCCAAGCCTTTTCCAGGCTTCCCACTTATTGGTAAGCTCGTAGGAAACTGGCATGGAGTCTGCCTCATGTTGGCCATAGAAGGAATCCTTACACTGGACGATTCCTATGTGGGACTTTGCTCCCAAGGTCTCACTTGCCTTTTTAAGGGCAGATATGACCCCAAAATCTGCCACAGCTGGAAATTCGATTGGAGCATACTCCTTGCTGGTTCCCTCTGCCCTAATGGCAGCCTGGGCTATCACTATGTCCCCGCTTTTTACACCAAGTTCGATTCCTCCGCAAGTGCCAACTCTGACAAAGGTGTGGGCACCGAGTTTGGCAAGTTCTGTCATGGCAATGGCTGCTGATGGACCGCCTATGCCTGTAGATGTGACTGAGACTTTCTCCCCATTCAAAAAGCCAGTATAGGTCACAAATTCACGCCTATCGCCTACTTTTTTTGGATTATCAAAATAGGCTGCAATTTTTTCGCACCTTTTTGGATCACCTGGCAAGATTACATATTTACCAATATCTTCACTCTTTAAGCCTATATGGTATTGTCTGCCGTCGTCTGAATATTTCATATGCCCTCCATGAGATTTTCTATTAACTCTGCCACAGATTTTACGCTAAAATTACAAGCCTCTCTTACAGCCTCATTTGTGACATAATCAAGAGTGTAAGAAAGTGGCGTATTTTTTAGAAAATCAATATCGTTGTAGTCGTCGCCTATGGCAATAATTTCTCCATCATAGGAATAAAAATCCTTGATAAAATCTATTCCTCTTTGCTTATTTATACCCTTTTTGACCACATCTATAACGCCAATAGAATAATGAAAATCAAAGTCTTCTGGAAAATGATTTGGGATTTTATTTTCAGAATAAATCGCAAGGGCCATTATGGATTCATTTATATTTTTAAGATCATTTTCCTTGGCACTTTCCGTAAAAATCGCCATTTGATTAGGAATTTCTTTGCCATAAAAATTTAAAAATTCCCTGGCCTTTGCTTTTGAAATAGTGGCCTTAAAAACTTCTTTTAATTTCCCATTTTCTTTTAGGAAAATGTGGCCACCGTTGTTGCAAATTAGGGCATCAGGATTGATTTTCCCTTCTATTAAGGGATCTAAACTCGCAAAAGACCTACCTGTCACAATAGCAAAAAGATTCCCAGCTTCCTGGAAATCTCTTATTGCTTTTATATCTTTTTGGGAAATTTTCCCGTCTATAAAAATTGTCCCGTCAAAATCTGCTGCCAAAATCATTTTTCATTCTCTTCGATTTTGATATATTCTATGCCGTTTTTCTCGAGAAGCTCAATCGCATAGTCGTCCATCCTATAAGCATTTCTGTAGTAAATTTTTTTGATGCCCGCTTGGATTAGAGATTTTGTGCAATTTAGGCAAGGAAAATGGGTTACATAGCAAATTGTGTCTTTAACAGAAATTCCTTCCTTGGCACAATACAAAATGGCATTCATCTCAGCGTGAATTGTCGCTATGCAGTGGCCGTCCCTCATGGTATGTCCTATCTCGTCACAATGGGCGTTGCCCTTAATTGATCCGTTGTAGCCTGTAGAAACTATCCTATTCTCGCTATTGACAAGGACACAGCCTACATAGGCCCTGTCACAAGTGCCACGCATGGCAACTGTTTCTGCCAGTCTCATAAAATATTCATTCCAACTTAACCTATCTTTTGCCATAACTCTCTCCTCTTAAAATTTAAGTCTTATCTTAAATAGGATATCAAATAATTTGTAAGATATCAAGAGGGAAAGAGCATAGGATAGGATTCTTAGGATAATATTTCCCTCTCCAGAGCTTATTAAGCCAGCAATTATCACAAAGAGGATGGAAGTGAGGGATAGGATTCCTGCCCACTTACAAATTTGTGATAGGACCTTGTTTTTAACCATGTAACCAGATCTTTCCGCAGAAGATCTGCCTATTAGGAAGTAAGTTCCTATGGCGATTATAAGAGCTACTGCAAGACCTGCCCAGAGGGTTGATATCTTTTCAAAATCTGCATTTATGAGTGATAAGAAAACTTGCCCAGCTGGAGATAGTCCTTTTTTGAAATTATAATATGCATCATTGAAATTACCTGGATAGGTATTTCCAAAGATTGCCAAAAAAGAATATATTATGAGCTTAAACCATTCCATAAAGCCTATGGCAATAATGCCTAGACCGATATGTCCAAGGAAATTTCCAGCCAAAAGTCCTAGGGAAACGCCCACTAAAGAGGCTGACACCATAGAAATCATGGATTTCATGAGGAAAGTCCCGATTTTTGCAAAGCTTGCTATTTCAGATAAGGCTGACCCCTTTATTGTAATAGTAACCATTAGGGTATTTATTGTAAACAAGGCTAGGCCAAAGACTAGGGCTACCCCTATTTTCATCAAAAATTCCCTTTTCTTTGACCAAGGAAGCATCCTTGTGAAATCATAATAGTTTAGGGATTCTTCTATTGATGTAAGACCCATTGAGATTATCATAATAAAGACAAGGGATAGGGCCATAGAGCTTGTTAGCTTTTCTGTCATGTCTAACTTGTAGGAATCAAGATTTTCCATGCCCCTCATAAATTCTTCATAGGTAGATTGTTTTTCCCAAAGGTCGTCTTTGTCGAGTTTTTCCATATATTCTTCATCATAAGACATTTCTTCTCTATATCTTAACTTATATTTTTTGGCAAAGGCCTGGGCAGTTTTTTCTGCTTCCTTTAAATATTTTTCATCAATTTTTTGATCATCTGAATGAGTTTTCTCTTCCCCAATATACCTTTCCATTTTTCTTACATTATCTGTGACACGAAAAGCGTCCCATTTTAAGTTGCTTTTTACCCCAAGGGTGTTTGAAAGGGTGATGAAAAATCCGACAAGGATAAGCCAGATTGCATATCTCTTCCAAGTTAGTTTGAGTAATTTCCTAAAGTCTTTCATATCTCACCTCCAGCTTCCATATAGAAATAATCTTCTATCTTTAGGTCTAGGATATCGTACTGGACAATCTCTTTGTCTGACAAATACTCTCCTAATAACATATCATCAGCCTTAATTAGGATTACCTTTACCCTACCTAGAGAAGATACAAGGACAGAATTTTCTGCCAAAGCCTGTGGGAGTTTATCTTTGACAACAACTTGGACCTTTTTGATATTTTTTGTATCCACACTTGTATTTTTAAGCCTTCCATCCTTAGAAAGATATAAAATCTCCTCACATACCCCAGTCAAATGGTCTAAGTCATGGCTTGAGGCAAGGACTGTTCTTCCCTCTTCCTTGGCATCTAGGATATAGGATAAGATTAATTTTTTGTTTAAAACGTCCATCCCGTCAAGGACCTCATCAACTAGGAGGATATCAGCCTTGGAAGCAAGTATTGTAATTAATCCTAAGAGGTTTTTTTGCCCCTTGGAGAGGTTTCTGATATTTTTGTTTGGGTCAATTTCATTTTTATTTATTTCTGTAAAGAAATAATCGCTGTCAAAGTCTTCGTAGCTTATCTTATAAAAATCTGGTAAGTCCTTGGCCTTATAAAAGCTAAAATAATCAAACCTGTCTGGCAAAAATCCTATATGGGAAATTAGTTTTGGATTTTCAATTAGTTTTTTCTTATCAAGGGTAAATTCTCCTCCATCTGCCAAATATATCCCGCAAAGGATTTTAAGGAGGGTAGTCTTTCCTGATCCGTTCCTGCCTACTATACCTGTTATAGTGCCTGGCAAAAGCTTAAAAGATACGTCTTTTAGGACTTGGCTCTTGCCAAAGGCCTTGCTGATATTATTAACTTCAAATAACATCTATCTCTCCTTCTACTTTCTCATACAATTCGATGATTTCTTCCTTAGAAATCTTTAGGAAAATGGCTTGGGACATTTCTTCTTCAAGTTTTCCTAAAAACTCATCCCTCTTTAAGTCGATTTTCTCTTCGTCAATATTTATTATAGTACCTATGCCCGGTTGGGTTTTGATAATACCTTGACTTGATAGCTCTTTAAATGCCTTGGATACTGTAGTTTGGTTAATCAAAAGCTCCTTAGAAAGCTCCCTTACAGAAGGAAACTTATCCCCATTTTGAAGGTAACCTGCCGCTATGGCAAGCTTAGTCTGCTCAACAATCTGCATATAAAGAGCCATGTCTGAATTTGGATCTAATTTAAACATTTCAACTCCTTACTGTTTGGTCATACACCATACATCTTAATATAATTATATCTAGCTTTGGATTTTTGTCAAATAAAAAGACTGGCATAACCAGTCTAATTTTGATTTTTAATTTATCCCTACATCAAAGGGGCAAATGGTTTTAGGAGTTTTCCAAAAACCTTAGTCGAAGTTTTCATATTTGCTAAATCTTCATCTGTCACAAGTTTGCTTACGGCAAAGAACTCATCAAAGTCTTCTTTTATGGTTTTAAGACTTTCTGATTTATAAATAAGAACCCCACATTCAAAGTTTTGGTAGAGGGCCCTGTAGTCGAGATTTATTGTTCCTACTACCCCAATTTTCCCATCAGCTAGCCAGGTCTTTGAGTGGACAAAGCCAGGAGTGTATTCAAAAATTTTCACCCCATATTTTAATAGCTCTGGATAATGGTTTTTTGCTAGGGTGAATGCGACTTTCTTATCTGGTATATGAGGAATACCAAGCCTTACGTCAACTCCCTTCTTGGCAGCACTTTGAAGGGCAGAAATCACTTCATTATCCACAATGAGGTAAGGAGTCATAGCGTAAACATAATCCCTAGCATTATTTACCATATCAAGGTAAATGTTTTTGCAAAGTCTCTCGTCATCGGTAGGATTATCCGCAAAAGGAATATAGTAGCCATCTTCTTCCTTTTCTTTAACGAATGCTAAATATGAGCCAAAATCTTCGATGACTTCATCTTTTTTTGCGGCATTCCACATAGTTAGAAACAGAACAGCTAGGCTTTCCACAGCCTCTCCTTCAACTCTCAGACCACAATCCTTCCAATGACCGAAACGCTCGTACTTATTAATGTATTCATCAGCTATATTTATCCCACCAGTATAACCAACCTTACCATCAATAACCATGACCTTCCTATGGTCTCTGTTATTTAGATAAGTTGAAACTATTGGATACATTTTAGAAAAGACCCTAAATTTAATACCAAAGTCATCCATTTCGCTTTCAAAATTGGAATGAAGTCTGGTAATAAGGTTTGACCCGTCAATTAGTAGCCTAACCTCTACACCTTCATTCACCTTATCAACCAAGAGCTCAAGTATGGTCCCCCACATATATCCGTAGTCGAGGATAAAAAATTCCATAAAGATATAGTCTTTGGCATTTTTAATATCCTTAATCATGGATTCAAACATAGTATCTCCCAGCTTAAAATACTGAGATTTGCTAGCCTTGTAGGCAGAAAATCCGCCGATATGTTTAAGGTAGGTGGCAAGGTTTATAAACCTCTTATCTCCTGTCGCCATGAGTTCCTTTTTTGTAAGAGACCTTTGGTGGTAAATCCTAGATTCTTTTTCAAGGTCAAGAACCCTCTTGTGCTCTCTCCTATAACCGATTTTAAAATATGACATCCAAAAAGCCACTATGGCAAAGGTTGGAGCTACAAAAATAAAAAGTGCCCAAGATAATTTCATATAAGGATTCATGTCACTAATATTTAAAATTACCATAAGCATGATAAAACTAAGGATGGACGAACCCCCAAAAAGGTAGTATTGGTTAATACCTAGATACCTATAAAGACTCATAAGGATAAAAATTTGAGCAAGAATCAAAAAGGCAAAGAGTCCCGCCCTTGAGAAAATCAATGAGCCTAAACCTTTTTTGGTTTTCTTGACATACTTATTTTCTTTAATTTTATTAACAACATTTTTTGTATGCTCATTCATAACACTACTATACTACTTGAAAGTTTTTTATCCTTAAATTATTTGACATCCTTCATCAAATCAATAAAATAAAGCCAAGGAGACTTAAATGAAAAATGTACTAATTTTAAATGACTTCGTATCCAAAGGAAAGATTGCTGCAAGGCTAATGGCCCCAGTACTCTCTTATATGGACTGTGAAGTTTTTTTGCTGCCGACTGCAATGATAGCAAATAATTTTTCCCTAGGTGGAAATGCTTTTTATAATATAGATCCCTTTATCAAGGAAAGCCTACAAAACTGGGAAAATCTCGGCATTAAATTTGACCTAATTTTTATTGGCTACATAGAAAACTCTAAGCAAAAAGATATGATAAAAGATTTTATAAAAAATCTCGACTACAAGCCAACCATTGTCTTTGACCCAATCATGGGAGATGACGGCGCCCTATATCCTGGTCTTGATGAATCAAAAATAAAATCTTACAAGGACCTAGTAGCCATAGCTGACATAATTATTCCAAACAAAACTGAAGCAAATTTTTTAGACCTAGACCTAGAAAGTCTTACAAAAAAAGGCAAAAAAATAATAATTACATCAGCAAACAAGGACGACAAACCTGCTGTTATATATTACGATGGCAAGGAAAATATCATCCCCTATAAAAAAGAAAATATCAACGTTGGTGGAAGCGGAGACTTATTTGATGGCTTATTTATTGCTTATCTTTTAAAATCTTTTGACTATATACAAGCCATTGATAAAACCTGTAAGGATATAGTTAGGATAATCCTAGCCAATGATAAGGACAACCCTGGTGCTAGCGAAATAAATATCGAAAAATACCTAAGTCTAATTGAGGGATAGGAATGGAAATAAGTAGGAAAGAATATTTTAAAAAATCATTAAAAATAGCTTGGCCTGCAGTCCTAGAATTCTTCTTTGTGTCAATAGCAGGAATCATAGATACCTTCATGGTATCAAGCCTAGGACCAGCTGCGATAGCTGCAATTGGTCTTACAACCCAACCAAAGTTTTTGGCCCTATCAGTATTTTTTGCCATCAACGCTGCAGTTTCTGCCCTCATAGCCAGACGCCAAGGCGAAGGCAAGAGAGATAAGGCCAATATTACCCTTACCACAGCCCTATACATAATGGTATTTTTTGTAATAGCAGTAGATCTTTTGATGATCCCTTTTGCCAATCAAATCTTATACTTTGCTGGTTCAAATACCGAAACCCACCAACTTGCCTATGATTATTACATAATAATTATGATAGGAATGTTTTTTAACTCCCTATCCATGCTAATAAATGCTGGTCATAGAGGCTGTGGCAATACACAAATAGCCTTTATTTCAAACCTGGTATCATCGCTCGTAAATATTTGCCTAAACTATCTACTAATAGATGGCAAGTTTGGTTTTCCAAAGATGGGCGTAAGAGGAGCAGCTCTTGCAACAGTCCTAGGTACTGTAGTCGCCACTATTATGTGCTTAATTTCCCTAATCAACAAGGATTCTTACATGAATTTTAAAACCATGGCAAAGAATAAGTTCAAATTCTCACTAAAGATAGCCGGTGAAATAAAAAATCTAGCCGTAAACCTCTTTGTTGAAAATGTATCAGCCAGGGTTGGTTTTATGATAACAGCAATCACAGCTGCAAGACTTGGTACAGAGGCCTTTGCCGCCCATAATGTAGGCATGAACCTCCTAAGCATATCCTTCTCCTTTGGTGATGGGATGCAAGTAGCAGCCATTGCCCTAACAGGCAACGCCCTCGGGGCAGGCCTAAAAGATGAAGCTCGCAAGCTCGGCAAGTCTTGCCAAGAATTAGGCTTCATATTTTCTGTAATAATCTCTTTAATAATGATATTTTTCGGTAGAAATATATTTTCTATATTTTTTAGTGAAAATCATATACTCGACATGGGTGTTCTAATTTCAAGGTTTTTGACCATTATTGTCCTCCTTCAGATATCACAAGTTATCTATGGGGGTTGCCTAAGAGCCGCAGGTGATGTAAAATATACGTTAGGAGTTGCACTTGTGTCTGTAACCTTTATCAGATCTATAGTAACTCTTATCTGTGTTAATGTTTTAAAACTAGGACTTGCTGGTATCTGGATTGGTATCCTATCTGACCAAGCATCACGATTTATAAGTCTAA
>NZ_CAUPHG010000073.1:0-8758 GCF_963510915.1 uncultured Anaerococcus sp.
GACATACGCTTACACACCTTCCGCATCTGATACATGGTGTTGGATCTTCTATGAAGGCATCCTTGCTATCAAATACTAGGATACAGTTTGTAGCTTTTTCTACTGGTTTATTTAGGTCAGGTTGGGCTATACCACACATAGGTCCGCCGTTTATAACCTTGGCGATTTCTTCTGCACCGCCAGCTTCTTCGATAAGATCGTTAAAGCTTGTGCCGATTCTTACACGCATATTTTGTGGATTTTTAACAGTTCTACCTGTTACTGTAAGAATTCTTTCATAAAGTGGTTTTCCCATGAAAAGTGCTTCATAAATAGCATTTACAGTTGAAACGTTAGATACAACTGCTCCTACGTCCATTGGAAGACCACCTGATGGGACTTCTCTTTTGAGGATCGCATTTATAAGTCTTTTTTCATCACCTTGTGGGTATTTGGTTTCAAGGCTTACAACTTTGATTGTGCCGTCAAATTTATTTGAATTAGCAAATTCTGCTAGGGCTTGGGTCATAGTTTTATAAGCCTCTGGCTTATTATTTTCTATAGCAATTACGCCGTCTTTAGCATTTACAGCCTTCATTACTTGGATGAGTCCTTTTATTATATGTAAAGGATAATTTTTCATTATGTAGTCATCACAAGTTATGTAAGGTTCACATTCTGCCCCGTTTACTATTACAGTATCGATTGGTTTATTTGGTGAATATTTGATGTGAGCTGGGAAAGCTGCACCACCCATACCAACGATTCCTGCTTCTTTTACCTTGGCTACAATTTCTTCTGGGCTTAAGTTTACGTTTTCAAGCTCAGTATATTGAACTTCTTGGTCGAAACCTTCTGTATCGATTACAACTGCCTTACAGTTTTTGCCTGAGGCACTTTGAATATCGATTACATCTTTTACAACTCCTGCAACTGAGGAGTGGATATTTGCTGAGAAGTTACCTACTGCTGATCCTAAAAGATCTCCTACAGCAACTTCATCATTCTTCTTAACATTACATTTGCTTGGCGCACCTATGTGTTGGGTAAGTGGAATGGTTACAAGCTTTGGAATAGCTGCAGTATGGAGACTGCTGTTTTCAGAAAGCTCTTTATATTCTTCCATCTTAACACCATGGGCAAATGTCACAGTATTAGCTGCCATAAATTTCTCCTTCTTAAAAAATTTCTTCCCGATACTTATATTATAAATTATATCGGGAAATTTCTCAATGGTTTATCTCAAATTTGCTATAATATCTTCGATAAATACCATAAAATTATCGAAAGCCAACTGTTTTAAATCAGCCATTCTCTTTTCACTTGGTAGGCCTTTTTTATAAAATTTTTTATAAACATCATAATTTGCATCAATTTTTGTTACATATTGCCTAGTTTCTTCAAAAGGAATTTTTGAAACATCAGGATTTTCAGGGTCTAAAACACCTTCTTTTATCCATTTATCAACATTTCCTACACCGCCATTATAGGCTGCAAGGGCCAAATCCCTATTGTTGTAGTACCTATATAGATAATCATAATAGGCAACACCTAAGTCTAGGTTATATTCAACATCAGATAATTTATCAGGATAAAATTCCTTATTAGTTAATTCTGCAGCATGGGATGCGGTTTCATCTAATAATTGCATTAAACCTTGAGCTCCTTGGTGACTTTTAGCGTCTTTATCGAAGTCTGATTCCACTTTGATAATAGATGCTGTAAGCAATGGATCTACATTATACTTTTCAGAGGATTTGTAGATTTCATCTTGGTAACTTATCCTTGTTCTTGATGTTTGATAAGCTATTGTTGCATAACAAACCACAAATAAAATCAGGATGGCTAGGAAGATAAAACCTATTAATTTACCAAACCATTTAATTACTTTCATAAATCTTCTCCTTTCTTAAAATTTTTTCTACATTTTCCTTTAAGTCTTCAAGACTGGTATTATTATTTATGACAATTTCTCTTCCATCCCTAGGTCCCATAAGAGCTTCTTGGTTTCTGATTTTTGACTCTGCATAAAAATCGCCAATTTCATCTCTTTGGGCAAGCCTTTGAGCTTGGATGTTTTTGTCAGTTTCAACAAAGAAAACTAGGTCAGCAGGAAATCTCACTGTCATTTGATAAAAAAGTGGTATTTCAATAAAAATATTTTTTTCATCTGACATTTCTATTTCCCTTTCTATTTCCCTCACAATTATCGGATGGGTTATAGAATTGAGCCTTTTCATAAGGTCAGGGGCAGAAAATATCATTTTTGCCAGATGTTTTTTATCTAGGATATTACCATCAAAGGCCTTCCTAAAGAAGGGGTCGACCTTGATTGCCTCGTAATTTTCCCCACCCTCTTCTAATAGTTTTTTATTAACTTCATCTGCACTTATAACCTTAAAACCAAGTTCTTTAACAATCTCGCTTACTGCCGACTTTCCAGAACCGATTGTGCCTGTAATTACAATTTTATTTGGACTCATACATACTTTCTCCAAAACCAATATCAACCAATAAGTCTACCTTGAGGTCTGCTGCACCTTCCATACAGTCCTTTAGGATTTCACCTGCCCTCTCCATGTCAGTCTCACTTGATTCTATGATTATTTCATCATGGATTTGAAGGATGATTTTGGCATCTAGACCTTCTTCCTTGAGTTTATTGAAGGTTTTTATCATAGCTATCTTGATTATATCAGCTGCTGTTCCTTGGATCGGTGTATTTAGGGCAATCCTCTCGCCAAAACTTCTGACATTAAAATTCCTCGAAGATATTTCTGGTACATACCTACGTCTTTTAAATAAAGTTTCTATATAGCCTTGGTCTTTGGCAAGTTTTACCACATTGTCCATGTATTCCTTGATTTGTGGGTAGGATTTTTTATACTTATCTATATATTCCTTAGCCCTTGCTCTTGGAATATTTAGGTTTTGCGATAGGCCATAGTCACTTATACCATAGATTATACCGAAATTTACAGCTTTAGCTTCTGATCTTTGGAGCTTTGTAACCTCGTTTAATGGGGTATGGAAAACCTCAGAAGCTGTTTGGGTGTGGATATCTATGCCATGGTTAAAGGCATCTTGCATATTTTTATCATCTGACAAGCTTGCTAAGATTCTTAATTCAATTTGTGAATAGTCGGCGTCGATTAAAACCTTGCCCTCGCCTGCCTTAAAGGCTTTTCTAATGGCCCTACCTTCGTCAGTTTTGATTGGTAGATTTTGTAGGTTTGGTTCTTGGCTTGATAGCCTTCCAGTTGAAGCAATATTTTGCCTAAAGGTTGACCTAATCCTACCGTCTTCGTCGATGGCATTTTCAAGACCTTCTATATAGGTAGAACGAAGTTTGTATGTTTCCCTATATCTTTCAATTTTTTCTATAATAGGATGTTTATCCCTCAATTTATCCAGAACACTCGCATCTGTAGAAAAACCTGTTTTTGTTTTCTTTATAACAGGTAATTCCAAATCCTTAAACAAAACTTCTCCCAATTGCTTAGTGGAATTTATATTAAATTCGCTACCAGCCATATCATAAATATCTTTGGTAAGTTCCTCAATTTGCTTATCAAGGTCTGCCTTAATATCCTCAAGGATTTTCCTATCAGTGCCAAAGCCAATTATTTCCATAGAAGCGAGGACTTTTGCAAGTTTTTTCTCTATATTTTCATAGAGATCAACCATTTCATACTCAGCTAGGTTTTTAAAGACAGGATCCTTAGCATCTTCTATAGCATTTACCTTAGATGCCAAAAGTAGGGCTAAGTCGTCTTGGTTGACGTCCTCGTATTTCTTAGTCTTAGCTCCCTTTCCAATCAATGATTCGTCATTATCTAGTTCATAGGTCAAATAAGACTGGCTTAGGAGTTTTAAATCATAAGAGGACCTGGATGGGTCAATTAGATAGTGCATGAGCATAAGGTCATCATATGGACCTATTAGGTCAATGCCAAGCTTATCCAAAAGCACCATCTCTTCTTTGATATCAAAAGACACTTTATTTATTGATTCATCTTCAAAAACTTCTTTTAAATCTTTTATTTTTTCTGGTTCAACTATATAAACATCAGTTTCCTTAGTCTTTATTGCAAATCTATAGATTTCAGAATGGATATAATTTTCCCCATCATAAACTGATTTAAAAAATATTTCCTTTGTTTTTTTGCTAGAATCAATAAGATTTTTCAAATCCTTGCTAGCCTTGTAAGAAAATTCCTTGCTTAAAGTATCAGCTATTTCACCGTCAAGTTCTTCTAAAAATTTATTGAAATTGAGTTTAGAAAATTTCTCTCTTAGGCCTTCTATATCTGGCTTATCTAAGGCTAGGTCATCGTATTCAAATTCTACCGGTGCGTTGGTTACAATAGTACCTATTTTTTTTGACATATAGGCGACAGCTTCGCCACTTTCTAGACTTTCCTTGGTTTTTTTGCCAGAAATATCATCAAGATTGTCATAAAGATTTTGAATTGATCCATATTTTCTGATAAAATCTAGGGCACGCTTTTCGCCAATCCCGTCAACTCCAGGAATATTATCCGACTTATCACCCATAAGACCCTTAACATCAATAAGCTGCTTAGGAGTAATGCCGTACTCTTCCTTGATTTTATCAACTGTGTATTCAACTGTATCTGACACACCTTTTTTGGTCAAATAAACCAAAATGTCATCATCCACAAGCTGGAGATAGTCCCTATCACCTGTGATAAGAACTGCCCTATCACCTGCTTCCTTAGCCATTCTGGCATAGGTACCAACTATATCATCAGCCTCAAACCCATCGAGGTCAGTGTACTTAACCCCCATAGAATCTAGGACATCTTTTAAAATTCCAAACTGGTAGGAAAGCTCATTTGGAGTCTTATCCCTATTGGCCTTATAGTCTTTGTACTCGTCATTCCTAAAGGTCTTAGACGACCTATCAAAGGCCACGAGGACATAGTCTGGTTTATATTTGTCAAAGGCGTTCCTATACATAGTCAAAAATCCATAGACACCATTTGTCATAACCCCGTCATTGTTGGAAAGGTTTGGTAAGGCAAAAAAAGCCCTAAAAATCAAACTCGACCCATCAATCAACATAACAGTTTTTTTCATTATATCTCCTTAACTATAAAAATAGTTTAAAACTCTTATCTACCTTATAGTATAACTTATATTGGAAAATTTTTAAAGAAAAAAGGAAACATCTTTCAATGCTTCCTTAAAAAATATATTTTATTACTTATCACTGTACTTTTTCTCAACCTTTTTCATGTTATCAAGGTCTACCCATTCTTCTGAAAAACCACACTCAGTGCAAAGATATCTATCAACTGGCACAGCAGAAAGTATGCTCGCACCAATAGGTATATTATTACCAGAGCCATAAGCTCCAGCCTTGCCAGGGATTTTAATTATCTCACTAGAGCCGCATTTAGGACATTTTTTAGTATTTTTCATAAATACCTCCTTAGTAAATAATACTGGAAGTAATTTCAAATTCAAAATATAAAGGAGAATATGATTGAATAAAATAAGACAGCAAGTATAATGATTTTGAGTAAAAGGAAATCAGATTCATACGAATCACAAAAAAAGACGAGAGGCAACTCGTCTTTTTTGTTTTGGGTTAGTTATCACTATTAATGTATCCGTCTAACCACTTGATGACATAATGAGTAGTTACGCCAACCGCAACGGACACTAAAAAGGAAATCAGTTCTTTCATACAAATCACCTCCTAACTGCTATCAGTATAGGAGTGATAACAAGTTTATTATAACATATTAAAAATCTTTATAGAAATTTAATTCACAAACATAAAAGCAGACTTTTATACATATTAAAGCAGACTTTGAAGGGGTCATAAAGCAGGCTTTGTGAGGAGTACCAAAGCAGACTTTAAAGATAATAATATAAAGTTAATAGGTACCTCACACAAATTATTTATTATTATCTTGTCAATTAGTAAATTCTCCGTTGGTAACTTGCTGGTAACAATAAATTTAATTTTTCCACTAATATTTTACAAAGTCTTAATTTTCCCATAAAAAAAGCGCTGGATATTCCAACGCTTTTTCTTTGGTGCCGGTGGTGGGACTCGAACCCACACGCCCCGGAGGACAACAGATTTTGAGTCTATCTCGTCTGCCAGTTCCGACACACCGGCATAAATGCTTACCAAATTATTATATCACAATTTATGCCCAGTGTAAATTATATTTTGCTTTTATTTGCCTATATTTTTGAGAATTATATATTTTTATTGACAAAATTCCGATTAGAATCCCAAAAACAGCGCCTGCTAGGACGTCTGTTGGAAAGTGCACATATAAGTATAACCTTGAAAAAGCCATCAATACTGCCAAGACGTCTGTAAATATTTTTAGGGCCTTGTTTTTATTTAGCAAGGTCACTATTGTTGCGAAGGTAAAAGCGTAGGAAGTGTGGCCTGATGGAAAGGAATTGTCTGATAATTTATGAACCAAAAGGCCAGTGAAATTTGCCACATCATAGGGTCTTGGCCTAGCTACCAGATTTTTTACTAAAATATTTACAAGCAAGATATTTAGGATGAAGGCTATAATCATAATTTTGCCCTGGTTTTTAAGTTCTTTTGCTGATAAAAATATAAAGATAAAGGCTATCCATATTAGAGATAAATTTCCCGCAGCTGATATTGTTACCATAAACTTATCTATGGGTGTTGATCTCATGCCTTGGATGGCGTTTAGGATATTTAATTCAAAATTTACCATCACTCTACTCCTGTGTTTGCAATATCAAGGGTCATATCATGGGCCTGTTTGATTCTTTCTCTTTGGTTTTCATTTACCAAGTTATAGTATTTGCCGCCTTCCAAAAAGTCCTCTGTGAGGTGGTTTTTTACGGAAATACCGTTGTCATCGTAATAGGTTCCTACCCATATTGGGTGTGATTTGACGTCTGCAATTTTTTTCTTGCCACTTGTTAGGTCTTTTTCTAAATCAATTTCAAGAGCTAGGGATTGCTCAACCCTAATGTCATTATTATTTTCAAAATTTTGACATGAAATAAAGTTGCCAAGAGCATAGGCGATTAGGCCAGCTCTCCCATCTTTTGCTTGGTAAACTTCAACTGGTTCTACAACGTGTGGGTGGTTGCCTATTACAAGGTCTGCTCCCCAATCTATCATCTCTCTTCCAAGCCTAATTTGCTCCTGACTTGGCATTGACTGATACTCAATTCCCCAATGAGGATAAACAATAATAAAGTCTGCTCCATGAGATTTGGCAGTACTTATATCTTTTTTTATTTTGTCTTCATCTGACAAATAGCAAAGATTTTCAACTTCTTCCCTTGGCACAATCAAATCTTCCCTGCCATTGCAACCGTAGGTGTAGGCCAAAAATGCAAGTTTAATGCCGTTTACTTCCTTAAATAAAATCCTATCGGACTTGTCTTTAAAAGAACCTACATAATCAAGGCCAGCTTCTTTAACAGCATCCATAGTTGAAAAAACTCCTTCTAGCTCAGTATCACAAGAATGGTTGTTGGCAGTAGTAACTATATCAAAACCAATTTCCTTTAAGGTTTTAAGATAGGCTGGAGGAGCATTGAAACGTGGAAAACCTGCATATGGCAAATTAGGATTAGTTGTTGTTTCGTAATTACCAATTGCTATATCAGAATCTTTTACAAAATCTTTAAGATAAGTAAATTGGTCTGAAAAGTCATATTCTCCACCACCCTTATTATAGGCATATTGAATTTGATCCATATGGGCCATAATATCGCCAAAGGCCTTGAGTTTTACCTTTTCAATCTTTACTTTACTCTTAGTTTTATCAACTAATTCACCCTTTCCTTCTTTCTTATCCTCACTAAGCTCTTTGTTTGTATTTTTTTCCTTATCATTGTTCTTAGAATTTTTTTCTTCTTCTAAAGCTTTTTGCTTGTTATCAATTCTAGAAATTAAGTCACTTACGCTTTCAATTGAATTATCTTCTGTATCTTTTTTATTTGAACAAGCTGCTAGGCCAACGACCATCGCAAGGCTTAATAAAATCCATAGGTATCTCTTCTTCATAAAAACTCCTTACTAATACATTTTATACTATTTGAAAAAATTATTCATCTTTTCTTTGCCAAATATGAAAGATTTTTTAAAAAATATATAATCATACAATAAAGGAGTTTTTATGAGTTTTAATGATCAATTTGATATAGAAATAAGAGAAATAGACCAAGATAATTTAATTTTAAGGTGCAGGATGAAAGAAGAATTTCTCAACGAATTAAATACCGTCCACGGTGGAGTTTTGATGACCCTTGCCGATGATGCATCTGGTTTCATAGCTTCTGCAAAGATACTAACCGCCCCTACCCTATCAATGACTACTAATTTTTTAAGGCCACTAATGGCTACAAAATATATCTACGCCAAGGCCAAGGTTATTAAAAGAGGATCAAGGATAATCACTGTAGACTGCGAAGTTTATGGAGATGACAAGATAATCTGCGCTGTTACTAGGGCTGAATTTGCTATTATTGACAAAAAAATATCACCCTCTGCAGGGGCTGAGTTTGCCTATACAAAGGGTAAATACAAAACTTTTTAATTTTGTTGTGTATTTTGATTATATAAAAAATTGTCTAAGGGGCTTACTTCATATTAAATCTTAGTGCAAAAATGCCTGGACAAGTTTGTAATTGCATAATTGACCAACCACCCGTTGTTAAGAAAAACTTTTCTTTGTGACCTGAACCCGTAAACACGGAATAATTTAATAATATTTTAAGCGGAATGTAA
>NZ_CAUPHG010000074.1:0-8139 GCF_963510915.1 uncultured Anaerococcus sp.
TGGTAGGTCATTTTTGTATAGGTCATCTAATTTTCTCTTGCCTGCTTCTATATACATGGAGATTTCCTTGTAATATTCCTCGTTCAAGTCGTACATTTGATCAAGCATGGAGATGTCTTTCATGAGGGTGATTTGGTGGTTCTCAAGGGCTCTTGAGACTTCGTTTATGTTTTTTTCGGTGGACTGGTATTTGACTTTGAGGTTGTCAATTTTTCTGCCGGCTTTTTTGAAAAAGCCAAGAGGCCCCTTAGTTTCTTCTTCATCGTCCATGGTTTTGATGTCCATTACTACAGTGTCTAGGAGTTTTCCGATTTCGCCTAGGTCCTTGTCTTTTACAGCGTCTAGGGTTTTTTCGGAAAAGTTTGAAATCTTCTTTTGGGCACCTGACCCGTATTGGAGGATGATGTTGGTGTTGTCTAGGTCGATTTTTTTGGCAAAATCGTCTATCATCTTTTCTTCGGCTTCGCTAAAGACAATCCTATTTTCGATTTTTTCTGGCTCAGCTTTTAGAATTTGGTCGAGTTTTTCGTCTTTTTCTTCGATACCATCTAGTTTTAATTCGATATCACTCATGGTCTTTAAAGTCTCCTTCTACTAGTCCTTCTTGTTTTAAAACAAGCCTAATTGTGTCAATATCAGTCTTTATATCCATGGCCCTATCAGAGATGAGGTCAACTTTAATCTTGTCAAAGGCCTCGGTGATGGTCTTTATTGACCCATCTATTTCTGCCATAGACCTTAAAATTTTTGGGTCGGTGGTTTCAAGTTCTTCAAATTCCTGGTAGGATTCAACGAGTTTTTCAGAAGTTGGCATGTAAAAATCGTTGAATTTATTAAGGGCGATGGCTTTTTCTGGGTATTTTTCCAAAATATTTAGGATATCCCTAATGTTTTCGAAAAGTGGGGCTAGGTCAGCCTTAAAGCTTGGCGAAGAAATTTTCCTAGCTATTTCTTCCATGTTCTTTAGGATTTTTCCGCAATTTGATAGAATATCGGAAGCATTTTGGGAATCAAAGTCATCCGCAGGTCCGATTTGTTCTTTTTCGTAGGAAGGAATTTTCCCTAAGTTTTCCTTATAGAGCTTGAAGGTTGGAATGTCAAGGATGAAAATCGAGTCATTTTCAACAATTCTTGCCTGCTTAAAATAGTTTTGCTTCATAAAATATAGCAAATCTTTGATAGTTTCTTCCTCGGTTTGGCTAACTGCGCTTGCCAAATCTCTTATCGAGATAATGGTTGAGTTTCCAAGCTCTCGCCTGTATCTAGAATAATTTATGGCAAGCCTTTTGTAGTGGTTAGAAAGTTTCCACATGATGGTTGGAGCTATCACAGCCCCCGCTAAGCTTATAAGACCGATTATTTTTGCCATAAGGTCTGGATAGTCAAATTGATCCATTCCTATAGCAAAAAGGGTCGTTCCTACAAAAAAAGAAAAAACTCTCAATAGTTGGTAGTTGGTTTTTTCCCTAATATTTTGCTCGCAAATATCAGGATTTTTTGCCGCTGGCAAATTTTTTTTATAACCCTTGGTAAAACTAGAAACAGCTTTGTTCACAGAGTTTTTTATACTTTCCCCAATCGATTCAAAATCTATATCGTCAAAGTCAAAATTTATGTTAAAAATATCATTTTGACTGAACTTATCTTTTTTCTTCATTTTAACTCCTTACAAAAGGTGATTTCCCTCTTACTTAAATTATACTATAGGTTAAATATTTTTAAAATTCTTAATGATAAAATCAATTATCTTTAAACGTGGTCGAAAAATCCTTATTTTATATCCTTAATCTCATCAAAGAGGTCCTTATTCTTTTCTATATCAGCTCTTGCCCCAAACACAACCAAGTTATCAAGGGCCATGGCCTTGTCAAAGCTCTCGCTCAAAGCCTTGATATCATCGATGCTTGCAGCTTTGATCTCAGCCAAGATGTCGTCTTCTTTTTTTGCAGATGTAATCTTAAAGTAGGAGTAGTCGGCATCTCCCATTTGCTTTGGACTTTTTGGTCTTAAAATCGAACCCATAGAAGCGATTTTTTGGTTTTCAAAGTCCCTATCGGTCATTTCAAGGTCTCCCGCAATTTCTCCAAGCTTGTTGAAGGAGTCTATGGTTGAAATTATATTTGGGTCCCTGTAGGAATAGGTGGCAAGCATCATAGATCTTGATATAAACATTCCTGCTCCGTAGGCACCTCCCTGGGCTCTGATTAGGGAGTAGAGGTAAGGGTTTGACATGATTGATCCAGCGAGTAGGAACTTACCGTCGTATCCGCCTTCAAAATCATAGAAATTAGCTGATTTTGCAATATAGTTGACACCTGCATCGGTCATGATGGCTTCTTTTTTTGCCTTAGCCTCAAAGTCTATATACACATCGGCTTCTCTTTTGCCTAGGTAAGCGAAAGCCTTATTTATAGCGGCCTTCATAAGGCTGTAGCCGTCTTTTTCACTTGTGATATTTATAGAAAGGTCTTTTGTAAATATCCTCTTATAAACATTTTCTAGCCTTTCTTGAAGTTTGGCAAAGTCATTTTCCGCCAAGGAGATATTTTCCTTGATAAAGTCATAATAGGCGATGCCTGATAGATTTTCTTGGAGGAAGGCGTGCTTGTCAATGTGGGAGTTGGCTCTATTTATGGCTATCATATGGCCAATTTCGTACATTTTTGATTCAAAAACTGCCTTTCTATTTCTCAAAAGTTCTAGGATACGAGCCTTACTTGCAAAAAGGGAATTACTTGTGAAATCTTTTACAATTTCAGCCGCTTCTCTTGTATTGGTAGGAAGAGTCTTGAAAGAAACTTTGAATGTTCTGTCAATTTCGTCTAGGCCTTTTCTAAAGGTCATTATAGAAAAATTAAGGGAGCCAAGTTTTTGCCAGATTAGGTCGTCAATTTCTGTGTATTTAATGTTTTTTGTATCGACAGACCCAATTAATTCTCCGAGGAGTTGGGCATATTTGAAGTCCTCAAGACTAAGGTGGTTTATTGAAAAATACATATCTGTATAGATAAGTCCTGCTGTAGCAAGGTCGTTGAAGACGTACTGATAAACATCTTCTTCAACTTCTCTTGGTACTGGCTTAGTTTTACTAGGGACATCTTTAATATCGAGCTTTGGAATGGTTGCCTTTTCTTCCTCAGTATCTTCTCGGTCTTGGTAGGCCTTGAGTTTTTTCAAATCTTTTTTAATTTTACTTAATTTTTCTGGAGTCGTTTCCTCATTGACCTTATCTAGGTATCTTTGGAAATCTTCCTCTTGGTTTTTATTATAATCTACCGAAGGTCTTGCAATATGAACAAGCTTAGTAGGGTTGTCCAGGTAAAATTTCTTGATAAAGTCCTCGTAATAGGAAGTATCGATTAGGGCTCTTAGGTCCTTGAGATGGTCAACTAGCCTAAAGACTTCAAAAGGATCGGCGTCAAAGGACATAGATAGGTAGTAATTTAGGCCGGAATTTACCGAATTTAGGCTTTCCCTTTGACCAAAATCAAAGAGGGAAAATGCAGATTTAAGGGTTTCTTTGTTAATTCCTTTGCTTGCATTTTTAAGTCCTTCTTCAATTATTTCTACAAAGTCATTGACCTTTCCTGCATCAGTTTTTTGTGCTTGGATTACAAGGCCGGACCTATTTCCGTAGGTGTTTCTTGCATAAAAATATTCTGGAGCGAGCTTTTCTTGGATTTGGTTCCTAATTTTTGATGAATCCATGTTGAAAAGAGCGTTGACGAGGATGGCTGCTGTTAGAGTTTCCTTGACATCAAGGGCAGAGTGGGTCAGCATGGCGTAGGTTAAATAATCTTGGCCATCCTTTTCATCACTTGCTGGATAGGTGGACTCTATTGGGTCATTATAGAAATTTTCCTTAACTTCTATAGCAAGGTCCATGTTCTTTGCCTCGTATTTTGATAAATATTCCTCGTCAAGCTTTGTTAGGTAAGGGTCGATGTCGTCTATATTTCCGTAAAAATAAATATAGGCGTTTGAAGGGTGGTAGTGGTCAGTATAGAATTTTTGAAATTCTTCAAAGCTTAAATCCTTTATAAAACGAGGGTCACCACCAGATTCGTATTGGTATGGGGAATTTTTGTAGAGATGTGAATTTATATCGTTTTCTATGATGGATCCTGGATCTGAAAGGGCGCCTTTCATTTCGTTATAAACCACACCCGAAACTCCCACAACCTTATCGTCTTCGACATCAAAATGCCAACCTTCCTGGTCGAAAACTTCCTTTTTATTAATAACAAGGGGCGCAAAAACTGCGTCAGTGTAGACGTCAACAAGGTTTCTAAAATCCTTGTCATTTTCACTAGAAACAGGAAAAACAGTCTTGTTCGGATAGGTCATGGCGTTTAAAAAAGTTTGTAAAGATGAAGAATCCATGGCCATAAAAGGGTCTTTAGTTGGATATTTGGCTGACCCATTAAGGACAGAGTGTTCCATTATGTGGGCCATGCCCTTGGAATTTGTTGGCGGAGTCTTAAAGCCAATGGCAAAGGTCTTGTTAGAATCGTCTTTTTTTGCAAAAACAATCTTTGCCCCAGTTTTTATATGGTGATAGTGGAAAGCATGAATCCCAATAGCAGGGAAAATTTCGCTTTTGATTAATTCGTAATTTTTATTCATAAGTCATCCTTTATAAGTATTCTCATGTTACTATACTCTTTAGGAGGATTTTTTTTACCAATTAGGCTTAATGAGGGCGATTTTGGGTAATAATAAATTATACAGAAAGGAAGCTTTATGAAATTAGGAATTATAGGGGCAGGAAAAATTGCCCAGGAAGTATTGACTTTCATAAATGAAATAGAAGGCATTGACCTAGTCGCCATTGCCGCTACTCCTAGGAGTGAAGACAAGCTAAAAAACTTGTCTGAAAAATACGGGATAGATAAATATTACACAGACTACGAAGAACTTTTGGTAAATCCTGATGTAAAAGTCGTGTATGTGGCTCTGCCCAATAACCTTCACTACGAGGTCATGGACAAGGCTTTGGATTCTGGAAAAGATATCATATGCGAAAAGCCCTTTACAGCAAATGTCAACCAGGCTCTTAGGATTTTTAAAAAGGCAGAAGCTAAGGGAAGGATAGTCCTTGAAGCTGTATCAAACCGCTTTATTCCAAATGCTATAAGGGTCAAAGAAGAAATCGGAAAGCTAGGCAAAATTAAAATCGTATCCTTTAACTATTCCCAATATTCATCCAGGTACGACCGTTTCAAAGCTGGTGATATAGCCCCTGTTTTTTCCCTAGAAAATGCAGGTGGGGCTCTTATGGATTTGAATATTTACAACATAGACTATGCCATAAGTTTATTTGGTAGACCAAAAGACGTGAGATATTTTCCAAATATTGAAAAATCAATCGACACATCAGGAGTTTGTGTTCTAGACTACGAAGACTTTAAGGTGGTCTGTATTGGCGCTAAAGACAGTGCGGCAGGATTTTTAAACTCCATCCAAGGAGAAGCTGGCACTATTGAAATTCTAGACAGCCCAGGAAATTTTGGTTCTTATAGGATTAAGGAAACCGGCAAAGACTATGAAAACCATAATGAAAATGGTGACAAATCAAGGTTATACCACGAATTTGTTGAGTTTGAAAAAATTATAAGAACTAGGAATATGGAAAAAGTTGAAGAATTAAAAGAAATCACCCTAACTACTGCCGAAATCTTAAACCAAGCGAGGATAGAAGCAGGAATTTTCTTCCCGGCTGATAGGGAAAATTAGGGAAATCTTATAAGCTCATTAAATTTGATACAGGAAGGGCAGAAACTTATTTTTGTTTTTGCTCTAGTATGTTATAATAAAAGTGTAGATTTGAATGGAAAATATAATATATAATGAAAAGATAAATTTAAGCCAGCCTAGTTTTATTTCGATGAAGTTTTATGGAAAGAATTTTTTGTAATTATAAAATTGGGAAAAGTATGGGTAAATGGCAGCCAAAAAATATATTATAGAAATCGCAAATCAACATGGCATGGAAATCAGTAAAGATTAGTAAATCTCTGACATTTCCGTAAATGCAAAAAAATACTGGTTTAATCCAGAAAAAAGAAAGGAGAGATGTTATGGTAGGAATCATCCTTGCAAGCCACGGGGCTTTTGCAGAGGGGATCAAGGAGTCTGCTCAAATGATTTTTGGTGCTCAAGATAAGTTTGAAGCAGTTGTTCTCAAGCCTTCCATGGGTCCAGATGAATTTAGGGCAAACCTAGAAGAGGCTATTAAAAAAGTCGATTCAGAACAAATCCTATTTTTATGTGACCTTTGGGGCGGTACACCTTTTAACCAATCTTCAGCTGTCTTTGACGGTCATGAAGAAAATTGGGCTATTGTCGCAGGTCTTAACCTTCCTATGGTAATCGAAGCTCTTTCTGAAAGATTCACAGTTGAATCTTCTCACGAGATTGCTAAGGTTATTATAAACAGTGCCAAGGAAGGCATTAAGGGTAAACCTGATGAAATTAACCCAGCAGAGAAAAAGGCAGCAGATAGTGAAGCTGAGAAAAAAGTTGTTGGAGGAAGCATTCCGGAAGGCACAGTTCTTGGCGATGGCAAGATTAAAATTGGCCTTGCTAGAATCGATACAAGACTTCTCCACGGTCAAGTTGCGACTACTTGGACAAAGACAGTTGGCCCTGACAGGATTATTGTTGTTTCCGACAAGGTTGCTCACGATGAGCTTAGAAAATCAATGATTATGGAAGCTGCTCCTCCGGGAGTTAAGGTTCACGTTGTTCCAATTAAGAAGATGAATGAAATTGATAAGGACCCACGTTTTGGTCTAACCAAGGCTATGCTTTTATTTGAAACTCCACAAGACGTATTAGAATACGTTGAAGGCGGTGGAGAGCTTTCTGAAATAAACCTAGGTTCTATGGCCCACTCTAAGGGTAAGGTTGTTGTGACAAACGCCCTTGCTATGGGCTCTGATGATGTAGAAACTCTTGAAAAATTAAAGGCTAAGGGCATCAAGTTTGATGTTAGAAAGGTGCCAGCCGATAGGGCTGAAGACCTAGATAGCCTTCTTCAAAAAGCGAAAACTGAATTAAATATATAGGAGAGATTATGAGTTTTATTAATATAATTTTAATCGGCATAGTTGCTTTCCTTGCTGGTTGTGAAGGTATTTTGGACCAATTCCAATTCCACCAACCAGTTGTTGCTTGTACCCTTATCGGTCTTGTAACAGGCCATCTAAAGGAAGGTATCATACTCGGCGGTTCACTACAAATGATTGCCCTTGGTTGGGCAAATATCGGTGCGGCAGTAGCCCCAGATGCGGCTTTAGCTTCAGTAGCTTCAGCTATTATAATGGTTTTAGCCCTAGAAGGTGGTAGCACCAATGCGACAGATGCGATTAACACATCTATTACTCTTGCTATTCCACTTTCAGTAGCAGGTTTATTCTTAACAATGCTTGCTAGAACTTTTGCTATTCCAATAGTTCATGGCATGGATGCTGCAGCAGAAGATGCAAATTTCGGCAAGATTGAAACCTTATCATGGCTAGCAGTTGCCATGCAAGGTGTTCGTATCTTAGTTCCAGCCCTTGCCCTTTGCTTTATCCCACCAGCAGTTGTCACAGAACAACTTAACAGGATGCCAGAATGGCTAACAGGCGGTATGGCAGTAGGCGGCGGCATGGTAGCAGCAGTAGGTTATGCTATGGTTATCAATATGATGAGTACAAAAGAAACCTGGCCATTCTTTGCTCTTGGTTTTGTAATTGCAGCTATTCAAAAACTAACCCTAATCGCTCTAGGTGTTATAGGTGTTGTTCTTGCAATTATTTACATGACCCTAAAGAGCCTTGCTACATCTAACCCAGGCGGTAATGCCGGTTCTGGTGACCCTCTTGGCGATATAATCAATGATTATTAAGGAGAAGCTATGACAGATACATTAAATAACAAAAAAGTAGCTCTTTCAGAAGCTACTCGTAAAAAAGTTTGGTGGCGTCACCAATTCCTTCAAGGTTCTTGGAACTACGAAAGAATGCAAAACGGTGGTTGGGCATTTTCTATGATCCCAGCTATCAAAGAATTATATACAAAAAAAGAAGACCAAGTAGAAGCTCTTAAAAGACACTTAGAGTTCTACAATACCCACCCTTACGTTTCAAGCCC
>NZ_CAUPHG010000075.1:0-8053 GCF_963510915.1 uncultured Anaerococcus sp.
ACGCAAGACATACTGGCGGCAAGATGATTTTGAGAATAGAAGATACAGACAGGACTAGGTTTGTAGAAGGCGCTTTAGAAAATCTATTAAAGGCCCTAAAATGGTCAGGAGTTGAAATCGACGAAGGTGTAATGCTTGATGAAAATGGCAATGTTACTGAAAAAGGCGATTTTGGTCCATATATCCAATCTGAAAGGGTAAAACAAGGTATTTATGACAAATACATAGACCAATTAATCGAAGAAGGCAAGGCTTACTATTGCTTCTGCTCACAAGAAAGAGTTGATAGTGTAAGAGATCAAATGAAAGCTGACGGCCTTACACCAAAATACGACGGACTTTGCCGTTCCATTCCTCTAGAAGAAGCTAAACAAAGGGTTGCAAATGGTGAGGAACACACAGTTAGACTAAAATTACCAAAAGACTATGATATTTCCTTTAATGATAGAATCAAGGGTAAAATCACTTTTAATACTGACGACCAAGATGACCAAGTTCTTATAAAAAGAGATGGTTTCCCAACCTATCACTTTGCTGTAGTTGTAGATGACCATTTGATGGGAATTACCCACGTTGTTCGTGGAGATGAGTGGATTTCATCAACACCAAAGCACGTTTATCTTTACGAAGCTTTTGGATGGGATGCTCCAGAATATATTCACCTACCTACCGTTTTAAATAAGGACCACAAAAAATATTCAAAGAGAAACGGCGACGGCATGGTAGAAGATTTCATTGAAGAAGGCTATATGCCAGAAGGCCTAATCAACTTCCTATCATTACTAGGTTGGTCACCAGATAGCGAAGAAGAAATTTTCTCCATGAAGGAACTTGCTGAACAATTTGACTTTAATAGGGTAAACAAAACTGGTGCTGTTTTTGACAAGAAGAAACTTGACTGGGTAAACGGCCACTATGTCAGAGACCTAAGCCCAGAAGAGCTTGCAGAAGACATCAAGCCATATATGATTAAGGCTGGATTAATTGACGAATCTTATGACCATGACAAATTAGTTCTCCTTGCAGAAACATGGCAATCAGCTATTGACAAGTTCTCAGATGCACCAGAACTTGCCAAAAATTACTATATCAAGAGCGAAGACGTTGACTATGATGATGACGCCAAAGAAGCAATTTCAACAGATGAAGCTAGGACTTTATTTGCTGCATTTTTAAACCAGCTTGACCAAGTAGATGAAATAGATGCTGATTTTGCAAAATCAGTTATGAAAACTATCCAAAAAGAAACAGGCATCAAGGGCAAGAACCTTTGGTTCCCAGTAAGGGCAGCAGTCACAGGTTCAGTTCACGGACCAGACCTATCAAACGCCTTTTTAATCATGGGCAAGGACCTAGTTAAGGATAGGCTAGAATACGTAAGGGATAATTTTTAATGAAGATTTACAATACTCTTAGTAGGACTAAGGAAGTATTTAAACCAATTGAAGAAAACAAAATAAAAATGTACGTCTGCGGACCAACAGTTTATGATTATATGCACATAGGAAACGCTAGGCCTTTGGTAATTTTTGATACCTTTAGGCGTTTTGCCCAGTATAGGGGCTATGATGTGACCTATGTGGTAAATTTCACCGATGTTGACGATAAGATTATAAAAAAATCCATCGAGGAAGGCATCACTACTAAAGAAGTCACAGACCGCTACATTGCTCAGTACATGACAGATGCAAAGGCTTTAAACCTAGACGAAGAAGACACCATTCATCCAAGGGCAACCGAGGTAATGGATGACATCATAGACTTTGTAAAGGGATTGATTGACAAGGGCATGGCATACGAATCAGACGGAGATGTTTACTTTGATGTAAGCAAAAAAGCTGACTACGGCAAATTGTCAAGAAAAAATCTTGATGATCTAGTTCATGGGGCTAGCCAAAGATTAGACGATAAGGACGCTGGCAAGAAGAAAAATCCTGCTGACTTCACACTTTGGAAGGCGACTAAACTTGAGGGCGAAGTTGCTTGGGATAGCCCATGGGGTGCGGGTAGACCAGGTTGGCATATAGAATGTTCTACCATGAATAAGAAAATCTTGGGAGATACAATTGACATCCACGCTGGCGGGGAAGATTTGGAATTTCCTCACCACGAAAATGAAATTGCCCAATCAGAAGCCCTAAATGATGTGACTTTTGCAAATTATTGGATGCACAATGGAATGATTCAGGTAAATGGTTCAAAGATGAGTAAGTCAGTAGGAAATTTCTTTACCCTTGATGATATCAAGAAAGAATATGATTTGATGACCATTAGATTTTGGCTTTTAACCACATCTTATAGGCAGCCAATCAACTTTACCAAGGAAATAATCGACCAGGCCCAGGCTTCCATAGATAGGCTAAACAATGCCTATTTTAAGGCGGAAGATCTACTTGCAAATGCAAGCGAAAAAGAAATCTCAGATAGAGAAAAAGATTTACTTCAAATCCTAAGTGATAAGGAAGATGAATTTATAAGTGTAATGGAAGATGACCTAAATACAGCAGATGCCATTACAGTTTTATTTGACCTTGCTAAATTTATAAATACAAACCTAGACGGAGATTCTTCTAAAGGATTTGTAGAAAAAACTTTCGACCTTTATAAGAGACTCTATGACGTTCTTGGACTTCTTGCCAAGAAAAAGGAAAGCAAAGTAGACGAGGCCTTCATAGAAGAAAAAATCGCAGAAAGAAACGCAGCCAAAAAAGCAAAAGATTTTGCCACAGCTGATAAAATTCGTGATGACCTCAAGGAAATGGGCATCATCCTAAGGGATACCAGAGAAGGTACCAAGTGGGAGATAGGATAATGGATAAGATTTACGGCAGAAAACCTGTAATCGACGCCATTGATTCGGGTGTTAATATCTATAAGGCCTTTGTAATCAAGCAAAATTCTAAAATTGTCGATGAGATTATTTCTAAGCTTCAAAGGGCAAATGTTGAGATAAATTTTGTAGATAAGAGATTTTTTGATAAAATAGAATTGAACCACCAGGGAGTTATGGTAGAGGTAGAATCTTTTCAGTACAAGGACTTATCAGACCTTTCTAATTACCAAAGGCTGATTATCCTTGATCAAATCGAGGACCCTCATAATCTCGGTGCGATAATCAGAAGTGCTGAAAGCTTTGGTTTTGATGGGGTGATTATTCCTGAAAGAAGGAGTGCATCTGTAAGCCCAATAGTTTACAAAACTAGTGCTGGAGCTATCAATAATATAAATATTATCATGGTTAAAAATATAAACAGGGCCATAGAAGAGATTAAGGAAGCCGGCTTTTGGGTTTATGGACTTGCTGGCGAGGCCTCCTCACCAATCGACCAAGTGGACCTAAAAGGCAAGGTCTGTTTGATAGTTGGCAATGAAGGTAAGGGACTTTCTAGACTTGTTAGGGAAAATTGTGATATACTTATTAATATACCAATGAAGGGTTTTGTAAATAGTCTAAATGCATCAGTAGCCTCAGCTATAGCCATGTATGAGGTTTTAAGACAAAATGGCTTTAGTTAAGGAAAATATAACCTATGTAGACGGCTACAATGTGATAAACAAATGGCCAAAATTAAGGGAAACTACCAGGGAGAGCTTACAGCTAGCTAGGGAAAATTTGATTGAGGACTTGGCTGAATATAGCTTCCTAACAGGGGAAAAATTGGTGATTGTTTTTGATGCCTACAACCTTGACAGGCTAAAGGAAACGACCATCGAAAAATATGGGATGAAAATAGTTTTCACCAAGAGATTTCAAACGGCAGATACCTATATAGAGGCAGAACTTGCTAGGATTGCCAGAAGGCACAATGTCAAGGTTGTTACTGACGATGGGCAAGTTCAAAATATGGCTCTTGTGAAGGGAGCAAGCAGGATGACCGCTCTTGAGCTAAAGACAGATCTTGATATGTTAAGGATTAAGATTAAAAAAACAAAGAAGGCAAACTTTAGCCAAAACTACGACGCCTATCCCATTTCCAAAGCCTTAAAAGCTAAGCTAGATGAGCTTAAAATAGACCTAGATGACTAGGTAGGGTAAATAAATTCAAACGGGTGATAAGATGGATAAAATAAATTTAAAAGATAAGGAAACTTTAGAAAAGCTTAGGGATTATCTTGATACAAGTGATTTGAGCGAAGAAGAGCTCATTGAAATTGTAGAAGCTATGACCGAAGAGCAAAGAGAAGAAATTCTAGACATCATTTCTGAAGAAGATGACGATGAAGACTTTGATGATGACGACCTCATTGGTTCTGCCAAAAAGGGAGTAAACACCTCTCTTGCCCCTATCAGACGCAAGGATATGATGAAATTATCCGACCTTAATAATGAAGAGATAGTGGAGCAATTCCAGCTAGGCAATCAAAATGCTCTTTCAGCCCTTGTTGAAAAAAACCAAGGATTAGTAAGGAGTAGGGCATCATATTTCTTTAGGTCCCACGGCAACGACCTTGACCTAGAAGATTTGGTTCAATCCGGAATGTTAGGCATGATAAGAGCTGCGGAAAAATTTGACCTCACTTTAGGTTACAAATTTACCACCTATGCCTACAAATGGATAGACAAGGCAATTAGAAAAGCCATTAACAAAGAAGGACATACAATTAGGATACCTGCGGGTAAGTACTTAAAATTAAACAAATTAAAACAAATTCTAAAGGCCAATCCAGAGGCTAGTGATGAGGAACTTTACAGGATTTTAGAAAATGAAGGGATAAACAAAAAACAAGCAGATGATTTGTTCCTCATAAACAGAAACCAAGTAAATTCCACATCCCTAAACATCAACCTAGATAGCGAAGACTCCACAGGTGATGAGCTAATGGACATGGTTGGCGATGAGTCAACCCCAGTAGATATGCTAATCCTTGAAAAAGATATGGAAAACTTCCTTATGCAAGCCCTTGACCAACTAACAGATAGGGAAAAGCAAATCATAATCTACAGGTATGGCCTAGACAACGAAAAACCAAAAACCCTAGAACAAATAGGAGCAATTTACGACCTGTCTCGAGAAAGAATAAGACAAATTGAAAACCAAGCTCTAGGAAAATTAAAAGATTATTCAGATTCAATCGGATAAAAAATATAAAAATAAGAATAACTTAAAAAGAAATAAATTACCCGCCTCACTTTTTTAGTGATGGTCGGGTATTTTTAAAATTTATTACAGGGAGCATTTTATGGAAAAAATAAAATGGTATGGAATAGCAACTTGTGTATGGATATTTATATTTCCGGTAACAGGCATATGCGGTTGGGCTTTTATGGTTAGCGGCCTATTTGCTATAGTCTTATCAATCATAAAATTTTTTACAAGAGTATTGGGTTTAGATATTACCTGGCTAGGGAATGCTGGCTTTAATTTAGGAGCTTTCAGCGAATTAATTATTTCCATAATTGTTGGAGGAATATTAACACTTGTAGGAATGTGGCTATGGAAAATCACAAAGCGATTATATAAGTGGTTAAGGCTAATAAAACCTACTAATATTTCTGCTGGACTGTGAAAAATATTTTTAATTTATGGTAGGACAAGATAAATTAAGCGATAGGAAATAAAACCCATAAGGAGAGATAAATATGATAGAAGTAAAGAACTTTACCAAAGAATATACAGTCGAGAAGAGGGCTGTTGATGATATTTCTTTTGAGGCTAAGGATGGGGAGATTTTTGGATTTTTAGGTCCTAATGGAGCTGGTAAATCTACTACAATAAAGTCCATTGTAGGGATAAATTCAAAGACTAAGGGTGAGATTTTTATTAATGGAATCCGCCTGGAAGATGATCCAATGACCTATAAAAGTCAGTTTTCCTATGTGCCAGATAATCCAGAATTATTCGAAAATTATTCAGGAAATGAATATATAAATTTCATAGCAGATATATATGGGATTGACACTGAGACTAGGAAGGAAAGGCTTGATTATTACCTAAACTTTTTTGACATTAGAGATGCCATGAAAGACCAAATTTCAACCTATTCCCACGGTATGGCCCAAAGACTTGCTATAATCGGTGCCCTAATCCATGACCCACAGGTTTTAATCCTTGATGAGCCGATGGTTGGTCTTGATGCCAAGTCTGCTTTTAATCTCAAACAGATTTTAAGACAAAGGGCAAATGAGGGCAAGTGCGTCATGTTTTCAACCCACGTCATGGAAGTTGCCCAAGAACTTTGCGACAGGATTGCAATTATATCCAAGGGCAAGATTATAGCCATGGGAACTCTTGAAGAAATCAAGCACATCGCCAACAACGACGGTACTCTTGAATCAATTTTCTTGGAGCTTACAGATGAATAAGTCTAATATCCTAACACTCGCAAAATACAGTCTTAAAGAGTCATTTTTTCCATATATGCCGAGGAAAACTGTCCCAAATATGCCAAAATCATATTTAGGTAGGATTTTGCTTTTAATATGGACCTATGTATTTTTTGGAGCGATTTTCACAGGAGTTTTCAAGGCCTCTGCCTACCTTTACGTGGCAAACGACATGGCCTTTATGTATTTTACAAGCTTTGGCATGTCCATGACCCTAATGGTATTTTTATTTTACCTGCCACAAATTTTCTCAAACCTCTACACCAAGTCTGCCATAGCCAATTATCAGACTATGCCTATTAGGGAGGGCGAACTCTTTGTGGGCAAGGTTTTTGGTGGAGTTTTAAGCTTTGCTGACTTTTTCCTATATTTAGTCATTGGTCTTGTAATTTATTTTGGAGAAGCTGGTTTTGATCCTTGGGTTTTAGTAATGGGGCTAATATTGTATTTGCCAATGGTTTACCTACCTTATGGGATTTTGTCACTTTTCTTACTTGTAATAAAAAAGTTTACCAACGTCAATAGGCACGCAAAACTTTTTAAGACAATTGGCTATTTAATCATGTTTGCCATTATGGGAGTTATTTACTACTTCTCTTTTTCTGCTTCAAATTCAAATACTATGGGAAAAATGAATGTTGACCCAAATCAAATAAAAAATATGCTGGGCATGGTTTCAAATGTATTTTTCAACGCAAAAATATACGGCTTTGCAGTCGCAGGAGATATGAGCCAAAGGCTTATTTTTACAGGCCTTCTTTTGGCCTTGTGTTTGATTTTGGCCTTTATTTCCTATAGAATAGCAGACAAATTTTATTATGAAGCTGTATTTGACGAACACCTTGACACATCAAAGAAAGAAGCAACTCCAAGTAAGGATATTAAAATCGAAGCGGGCAGCCAATTTAAGGCGATTTTCAAAAAGGATTTGAAAACCCTCTTTTCAAACATTGTCTTTTTGTCAGGACCTCTTGGCATGGTTATGGTTATCTTAGTTATGGGCTTTGTCCAAGCGAGCCGTGCTATGGAAGAATCGGGAGTTGACCCAAATAGTCCAGAGTTTCTCCTATTTGCCTTTTTGATTTCCCTTGCGGTTGGGCTTTTTATCTGGATAAATGGCGGCCTTGCCAATACTTCTCTATCAAGGGAAGGCAAGAGTTTTTATCTCATCCAGACTTTGCCAATTGACCCAAAAAGCCACATGAGGGCGAGGTTTGCCGCAGCCTATGTCGTTGCCTGTGGGATAAACCTAATCCTAGCCATAGCCTTTACCCTAATCCTAAAACTCACAATTTTAGGTGGCTTGGTAATCTTTTTAGGACTTTGCCTAACAGGAGCATTCGCAACTATGATTAGTCTTTATTTTGGGACTTTTATGGTCTGCACCCAGTGGAAAAAACCTCAGGAAATCCAGCAAGGCGGAGGATTGAAGGCAGTTTTACTCTACCTAGGATCTCTCGTTATAATGGGACTTTTGGGCCTTATGGTCTTTGCAATCACAGAATTAACAGATAATATAGTCATAGGGGCAGGTGTAGCTTTCTTAGCTGTTCTTATTATTACATTTTTAATTTATAGGGCTACTCTTAAAAAATATACAAAGGGCTTTATGGATGTATAAAATAATAATCTCAGCTTTAAAAAGCTGGGATTTTTTAGTATAGTGAGTAACTAGAAAGGAAGAATTATGGAATATCAAAAACCCTTTATTTATATAGATACAAATTT
>NZ_CAUPHG010000076.1:0-7935 GCF_963510915.1 uncultured Anaerococcus sp.
CCACGGTCAACAAGCTCATCAAAAACATTATCGTATTCTTTTTCGTAAGTAAATTTCATAATTTATCCTTTCTTATATTTTGCTGTAATTTAAAACGCAAGTGAGAAATCCTAAGAATAAAAGATTTCAAATCCAAAATAGGCACAAAAAAAGAGCATAAAAGCGCAAAGACTTGCGGTACCAGCTTTTTTTATACTCGTTGCCAAACACAGGCAGTTTGGCTTGCCTTAAACAAAATGAAAGTGTAATTTCAAAAAAACCATTCCAGGCTCTTCCTACTAGAATTCATTGTAAGTTTTATTTCCATAGGACTATTTAACACTAGGGGAGGACTTTTGTCAAATAAATCTTACTTTATCGTGGTATTTAATTATTGAAACCAAAAAAGGGGTATATTTATAATAAGAAAACGTTTGGAAATCATAGAAAGGAGAAATAATGAAAAAGAAATTTTTGGCAGGAGCCCTTGCCCTTGTATTTTTGATACCAAATGCAAGTGTCTTTGCAAAAGAAGAAGACTCTGACCTTCCTTCTGATTTAAAAGGAAATTACACCTACGAAGATGGCATGTATTTGCCAGCCTTATATCATTTTGGCGTGACAAAGGGTAGACAAGTTCATCCTTTTGGTGAAAGCAAAGTAGGAAAAATTAGCGAAGAGGAAAAGGCCCAAGTCCTTAAAAGAAAAGAAGTAAAGGAATTAATTGAGCTTTACAATATCCACTACCAAACTTTGATAGAAATTTATAAGTTTGGCGAAGACCGTATGGATAAGTGGAAGGAAGTAAAATCAATGAATGATCCTGTCTTCGGCAGATTTACCAAACAGAATTGGCTAGATTTTTATGAAAATGGGGCCCAAACTCTCCAACTAGTTCGTGACTTTTTCGATTATTTGGGTCTTCGCGATGAGGATTTCACAAATGAAAAGACTTTGAAAATGATCTATAAGCCTGAGCTAAGCTTTGAAAAAATCGTCTCTTGTGGGGCAGAAGATAAAATTATTTTTAATGAGGGAGTTTCAAGCAAGAAAATAGATGCTAAGTCCAGAGACCTTGCTGATAAGGATGGTGGAAATTTAGTAAAGAAATTAGTGGCTAATCTTGATGGCTATGAGCTAGATAAGCCAACAGAAGTCTTGGGCAAGTCTAAATCAGGCGCCTATGATAAGAGATTATTTGTTCAAATTTACTTAACTAGGGGCGATTCACAAATTCTCTTCCAGATGGCAGGCAAGGATGGAAAAATCCTAAGCGATTATTCCTTGAAAGATAAAAAAATCTCTAATTTCTATGGCCAAGAAATGCTACTTTCTTCCTATAAAGAGGGAGGTTTATATAGGGCAGAGTTTAAAGATTTGGATAATGAATATTTGGTAGAATCCTCTGGTATTTCTGAGGATGAATTTTTGGTAATATTAAGGTCTTTCATAGGAAATATTAGAAATATTTCAGCTTTATCATCTATGAAATTAGAATTCTAGGTAGACCTTGGATATTGTCATGAATATAAAAAGGTGGATAAAAAAATAATATTAAGCAAGGCTCGATGAATTTCATCGGGCTTTTTAAAATCTATATAATTGTATAATAATATACAGAGATAATAGTATTTTTATATTAGATACTTAAAGTTAAAAATAATGGTATAGTGAGATAAGCAGAGATGAGGAAAAATAATGAAAGATTATATAATATTAATACCAGCCTTAAATCCACCCAAAGATCGACTTAAATCTTATGTTGACGACCTTAGGGCAAGGGGATTTGAAAAAATTATTTTAGTTAATGATGGGTCAGATGAAGGCTATAAAAAATATTTTAATAAGTATAAAGAAGATGGGATTGACGTATTTACCCATGTCAAAAATTTTGGCAAGGGTAGGGCTATGAAAAATGCCTTTAATTACATCCTAGCTAGCTATGATGAGTTTTCTTATGTCATATGTGCAGACTCTGATGGTCAGCATAGGGTAGATGATATCTTAAAAATAGTAAAACACCTTGAGAAAAACAAAGAAGCTTGTCTAGTTTTAGGTTCAAGGGATTTTGATAGGGAAAATGTTCCTCCAAAAAGTAAGTATGGTAACAAACTTACCAGCCTTATCTATTATTTGTTTTTTGGGGATAAGATTAGGGATACCCAAACAGGGCTTAGAGCTATACCTAGATCCTACTTGAAGGATTTTCTAGACCTAGATGGGGAGAGGTTTGAGTATGAGATAAATATGCTCATCAACGCTTCAAAAACAGATAAAAATATTAAGGAAATCCCAATAGAAACAATCTATTATAATGACAATAAGGAAACCCACTTTAGACCTTTAATGGATTCTTTTAAAATATACAGGGTTATTTTTAAAACTTTTTTTAAGTTTCTTATTTCATCAATATCATCTTGGTTAGTTGATATTAGTATGTTTAGGATTTTGTTTAAGATTTTAGCTAAGTTTATAAATAATTATTCCCCGATTATATGGATATCAACCTTTGTAGCCAGGGTTATTTCTGGCATATTTAATTTCGTCATAAACAAGAATTTAGTTTTTGAGGATGCCAGCCACAATAGGACTGTTCGTGCTAGGTATTTTTCGCTTTGGCTTGTTCAACTAATCCTATCAGCATTTTTGGTTGACAATATTTTTAAAAAGATAAATATGGATACATCTGTGATAAAGATTCTTGTTGATACTTTTATATTTATTTTGTCATTTAAAATACAAGATAAGTATATATTTAACAGGAGGAAGTAAAGATGGGAATAGCTGGTTTACTAATTATTCTTCTATCATTCCTAGGATATAGCCATAGGCTAAGAGCTAAATTTAGTCTAGATATTAGTTTGATTCCTTTTGTACTTGCTACTTCATACATCTTTATCATAGCATTAGGTGCTAGGCTTAGCCTAATGTTTATAAGTATAATAATCACAAATATTATTGGCCTTTACTATTTTATAAGAAGTTTTAAAAATCCGGATCTTTATAGGGATTTTTTTCCAAAATACCTAATATTTTTTGTTGCTATTATATGTTTAGCCTTCTATCTTAGGGATAAGATTTTCTTGCTATATGATGAATTTTCTCATTGGGCAACTATTTCAAGGCTACTTATAAAAAAAGATGCCATAAATACAGTACTTGATACAGTTATAGACTTTAAGTCCTATCCTCAAACTGGGGCGTATTTTATCTACGGGCTAGTAAGACCTATAGGGTATGCGGAAAGCCATATGATGCTTGCTAATGCTATTTTTACTTTAGCAGGAGCCTTTACTTATTTTCTAGCGGTAAAAAGAAAAATCCTAGACTATTTGATAGGGATACTGGTAATAATTTTTGCCCTTATCTATAATATTAGACCCTACGGTCTTTTGGTAGATACAATACTAGCGACCACATCTTTTGGTATCTTTGTATTTATAGATTATATCAAAGACGACAATGATAAGCGAAAGCTTAAATTTTTTTTGATACCAATGTTTGTAAGCCTGGTGTATATAAAGAATTCCGCCCTAGTTTTGGCAGCTTTTATTTTAATATATATGCTAATATCCTTTGGCAAAAACGGATTAGACCTAGTAGGGCTTAGTATAGCAAGCATTGTTTTAGCTAATAGGTCTTGGGCAAACCATATAAAAAACAATTTTGAAAATACAGGCAGACACTCTATAAGTTTGTCATCTTACAAGTCTGGCCTAGAAAATAGTAAGGACTTGGTTGATGATTTTACAAAAAATTTCCTAAGAAATATTAGAACTGACTATCTAATGTGGGCCTTGTTAATTGGCTTGGTTATTTTGGTTTTTGTATGCCTAGATAAGAAAAAATTAATCGGCCTTATTGTCTATACTTTTACTGTTTATGCCTTCTATCAAATAGGCAATTATTTTATGTATTTGACAAGTATGGATGCAGGGGAGATTAGACGACTCGCATGCTATGACAGGTATGTAAGAACTATTCATATATACCTATTACTAATAAGCCTTTATGTAGTAAACAAAAATTACCAAGGAATATTTGTAAAAATATTTACAGTCTCCTTGTTAATATTTGCAAGCTTTATTATAAGGGCTCCTGAGGAGATAAGACTTCCTGAAAGGAGCTTTAGGGAAAATCTAATAGAGATAAAGAATAAAGACCATATCGAACCGGGAAAAAATATCTTGATAAAGTTTGAAAAAAGAGATAATACAAGGATTTTCACCAGGGCAGCAATGTTCACCTTTGATACAAGCAAGGTAAAGGACACTTTTCCTGGAGATGAGAAAAAATATAAGGAATCCGACTTTGATTATTTTATAGATTTGACCAAGTAGGGATTTTAAAATAACAATTTAAGTAAAAAAGGCGAGGAATTTATGTTTCCTTGTCTTTTTTTGCTTGGGGTTTTGAAAATTTTTTTCATAGGTCATTATTGAGAAAGCTTAATAGAAAAATAAAGCAGTCTCCCACAAGCAGGTTAGAATTATAAAAACTGCCAGTTTATATTTTCATAAATATAAAAAATGATGGATTTTAATTAAAAACACATAGCTTTTAAACTATGGAAATTACAACAAGTTAGACTACTTTTTAAAATCTTTGCGGAAAGTTATTTGACAAAGGATAAAAACCGGGTTACAATATAACCAATCAAATCATTAGTTAGAAAAAGTGTTGAAGAGAAGAGTAGCTTTCTTGAGGCTTACAGCGAATCCCGTAGAGTGTGAGGGGAGAAGTTAAGAGATTGTGAAAAGAACCTCAGAGCTTATAGGTCGATACAAGGAGATTTATACGGGCACTCCCGTTACAGAGTTAGAGTATGTTAGTACTTGAAGAGGTCTATTTTGTGAGAAATAGATGAATATGGGTGGTATCACGAGTCTTCGTCCCTTTTTGGGACGGAGGCTTTTTTTATTATCGAAAAAGCGACACAAATGACTAGTTTTGAGAAAAAATTTTAGGGAGAAAAATATGATAAAGAATGAATATGAAGTTTTAAAGGAAGCAAAAAAGGTAGTTTTAGCCTATTCTGGAGGTCTTGATACATCTGTGATGGTAACTTGGCTTATGGAAAATGGGGCTAATGAAGTCATTTGTGTGTCAGTTGATTTAGGTCAAGTAAAAGATCCTAAGGCCATGGAAGAAAAGGCTATAAAGTCTGGTGCGAGTAAGTTTTATAATATCAATGTAGAAGACGAATTTATTGATGACTATGGTTTTAAATCCTTAATGGCAGGGGCAAAATACGAAAATGTTTATCTTTTAGGTACTGCTATAGCCCGTCCTTTAATTTCACAAGTATTAGTAGATGTGGCAGAAAAAGAGGGGGCAGATTTGATAGTTCACGGTTGCACAGGTAAGGGTAACGATCAAATCCGTTTTGAACTATCAATCATGGCCATAGCTCCAGATATGAAGGTCCTTGCTCCTTGGAGGTTCTGGGATATAAAGGGACGTAGCGAGGAAGAAGCCTACGCTAAGGACCACGGTATTAACCTAAATTTCACCAAGGATCAAGATTATTCCATGGATGAAAATATTTGGCACTTATCTCACGAAGGCCTTGACCTAGAAGATCCAGAAAATCCTGCAGATTTGGAGAAAATTCTTCACTGGGTAACTCCACCAGAAAAAGCTCCTGATAAGGCAGAAATGGTTGAAATAGAATTTTATAAGGGTAAACCAATTGCCTTAAATGGGGAAAAATTAAAAGGCTCTGACCTGGTTAAAAAATTAAATGACCTTGCTGGTAAACACGGAATCGGCATTGACGATATAGTTGAATCTAGGATGGTTGGCATGAAATCTAGGGGAATTTACGAAAATCCAGCTGCTAGTGTGCTTTACTTTGCCCACGAAAAACTAGAAACAGTCACACTTCACCCAGATTGTCTACAATACAAGCAAAAAATGGCACTTGATTATGCCAAACTTGTTTATGCTGGCAAGTGGATGACACCTTTAAAGGAAGCCATGGACGCCTTTATAGAAAAAACCCAGGAAAATGTGACAGGCAAGGTTAAGGTCAAACTCTACAAGGGTGCTATGCAGCCAGCTGGTATATTTGCAGAAAACTCTCTTTATCTAGAAGAATACGCAACCTTCGAGGAAGACGATGTTTACAACCAATCAGATGCCACTGGTTTTATAAACTTATTTGGCCTATCAAGTAAAATTTATGCAAAGGCCATGAAAGAAGGAGAGAAAAAATAGATGAAACTTTGGAGCGGGATGCTTGACGGATCTTTAGATAAGGACGCAGAAGACTTTAATTCCTCGATAAAAATAGATAAGAGATTGGTTTTTGATGATATTACTGGATCAATTGCCCATGTAAAAATGCTTGGCAAACAAGGAATTATCGGTAAAGATGAAGTGAAAAAAATTATAGCAGGTCTTGAAATAATAGAAAAAAATTTAAAAGAAAAGAGCCTAGATATCGACATGACTTGCGAAGATATTCACACCTTTATAGAAGGAGCTTTAATTTCTGAGGTAGGGGAAGTTGGCAAAAAGATGCACACAGCTAGGTCTAGAAATGACCAAGTTACAACTGATTTAAAGCTTTATATAAAAAGAGAAGGCTTGGAAATAATAAAATATTTGAAAGACTATGGTAAAATCATAACCAATCTTGCCAAAAATCACACAGAGACCCTAATGCCAGGCTACACCCACCTTCAAGCCGCCCAACCAGTAAGTTTTGCCCACCATTTAATGGCATATTCCTTTATGAATTTGAGAGATATATCTAGGATGGAAGATTATATCAAAAGATTAAATGAACTCCCACTCGGAGCCTGCGCCCTAGCCGGTACGACCTATGACATTGATAGGAATTTTGTGAAAGATGAACTCGGCTTTGATTCTGTTATGGGCAATTCTATGGATGCTGTAAGCGATAGGGACTATGTAATGGAGCTTTCTTCGATTTTATCCATAATTGCAGTTCATCTCTCAAGGCTTGCGGAGGAAATCATAAATTGGGCAAGTCCAGCCTATAAATTCATAGAAATCGACGATAAATTTGCCACAGGCTCATCAATTATGCCTCAAAAGAAAAATCCGGACATGGCAGAGTTAATTAGGGGAAAAAGTGCAAGACTTATTGGAAACATGAACGGGGTCTTTACGATGATGAAGGCATTGCCACTTTCCTACGCCAAGGATATGCAGGAAGATAAGGAATTTATCTTTGATTCCATCGATACAGTAAAATCTTGCTTAAAAATTATGGCGGATCAAATTCAAAGTCTCACCGTAAATAAAGAAAAAATGCTAGAAGCATGCAAGGTTGGATTTTTGAATGCGACTGATGTGGCAGATTATTTGGTGAAAAAAGGTCAAGCATTCAGAAATGCCCACCACATAGCAGCAAGACTTGTAAAATACGGCATAGAGAAAAATCTCACCCTAGAAGATCTTGATTTAGAAATCTATAAAAAAGAATCAGAACTTTTTGAAAAAGACATCTACGATGCCATTTACCTAAAAACTTGCCTAAAAAATAGGAAATCCCAAGGTGGGCCGGCTCCAGAAGAAGTCCTAAAGCAAATTGCCTATGTAGAAGAAAAAATTTCTTAATTTCAAATACGAAAATTTTTTGGAAATTTTTATTATCTAAAATACAGAAATTATCATAAAATAAAGTTAGTAATCCACTATAGCTTTAAAAATAATAAGAGAAAATTAAGATATAAAAAAGTTCTGGTGCATGAATTTCACGCACCAGAACTTTTTGTAGAACTATTAATAAATATGGGAATTAAACTTCTAATAATTTTCCGGCGATTGGGCCTGAATCAAGGGTGTAGATTTTTTCTACATTGATAATTACTGCTGCAGCCTTTGGCATAACTCCAGCCTTTTCCTTGGCTAGGTTCATATGTTCTTCATCTGTATAAGATTTGGCTGTACCTACAATCCTAAAGCCCTTGTTGTCTTCTCTTT
>NZ_CAUPHG010000077.1:0-7692 GCF_963510915.1 uncultured Anaerococcus sp.
TTACATTCCGCTTAAAATATTATTAAATTATTCCGTGTTTACGGGTTCAGGTCAATTACTTCCTTGTTATTTTTGATTTTACTTTTCAATTTTAAATATAGCAGATCCAAAAGCTTCGATACCTATTTCTTCGCCCTTATTAACCCTACCGTTAATGTTTCCACTACCCTCATATTTTAAATCATTAGTGTTAATAATTTCATTAAGATTATAAGGACTTGGTATTTCATAACCTATATCAGTAAAGTTCACTATTACTAAATATCTTTCCTTTTTATAAATTCTTTCATAGGCATATATACTATATCCATCCACATCAAAAATCTTAATTTCAGATTCATCTTCATTTAAAGCCTTAGTTGATAAGTATATTTGTGTCATATCTTTAAAATAATCATTAAAATTCTTATTTTTAATTTCATCCAAGTTAAACTCATCGTAAATTGAAAATGTCCTCATATTAGCAAGCTCATCTCCCATAAAAACAAGCTTTGATGATTTCAGAGTCATCAAAAAGGTAAATAAGGTTTTTAGTTGGCTAATTTTCCTATCTTCTGAATACATCTTCATAGCAAGATTGGCTTCGTTTAAGAAACTATCAACATATGAAAAACCAAATATCTTAGAAGATGAACCGTTTTGAATTAAGTTTCTAATATATGCTTGATAATAAGCTCTTTCCATTGGTGTTCTTTGGAAAACTTCAACTATTTTTCTAAATTCACTATCAAATATTAAATCATAGCCTAGACCCAAGTCATCATAAACACCATTAATACCAGCAATTGAATAAGACTTGTTCGCCTTAATCAAAGCGTTGATTTCTCTAATTAATATAAGCCAAGACTCATTGATTCCCCTATTTCTATCTCCCTGCCAATAAATCATATTCTCAGCTGATGGAAAATATATACAGTCTACTCTCAACTCTTTTATATAATAATTTACTAGGGATAGCAAATAAGATTTAACTAAATTTTTTTCTGGATCAAAATTTTTAGCTCCAAAGTAATTGAATTTTATATTGTCATAGTCATAATTATATAGGTTTGTTCCATCAAATTTGTCTAAATATAAGAAATCAGGGTCAAATTCTGCTATATCTAGCTCAACTATTACTCCTATTTTTTCCTTATGGAGTAAGTCAACGTAATACTTAAAATCATCAATACCTCCATATCTTTCCGAAAAAGCAAAAAGCCCATTAGATGAATATCCCATCTGTTTATAATTTTTGTATTCACTTATAGGCATTACTTGAACATGGGTAAAGTTGTTTTCTTTTATATGACTAATTAAGTCTTCATAGACTTTTTTCTTGTCATCTTCTCCTCTAAACATAGAACCTAGATGAATTTGATAAATATTTTTGGGCTTGTTAGATACTTTTTTATATTTAAATTTATAGGAGGAATTTTCAATCACTGATACTTCTTCATCAAGAGATATTTTTCTAGAGAATGGATCTAATTTTTTATAAAAGTTGCCATTCTTATCTTCAATAAAATACTGGTACTTATCACCATCTTTTACCTCATCTATAGTAATTGAAAAAACACCAGTAGAATACTTTCTAAGTGCAGCTTTTTCCCAATTATTAAAATCTCCAGCTAAATAGACATTCTTCGCATCTGGAGCAAGAACCCTAAATATATAATTCTTATTATTTCTTCTATGTGCACCGAAAAATTCATATCCATCGGCAGATATGCCATTCAAATAGTCTCTTGTATTCATTTATTAAACCTTTCTCTAGCTTTAATCATACTCTTCATAGCCTTTTATCATGGCTCTTGTTACTTCTATCATCATCCAATCAACTTTTTTAGACCAATCAGGGTCAGTTGCATAAAGAGTTCCTATACCTTCAGTAGAAATCCCATTATAAAACTTGCCTTTTTCATTTAAATATTCATTCTTCAAATGTTTGGCGACAGTGAAAATAGATGCTCTTTCACTATCGAAATCTGTTGCTAAATTATAAGGATCTTGGTCAACGGCGTTAAAACCAAATAAATTTTTCTTTTCCAAAAATAGCTCACTGGTACCATTTCCTGTCTCATGCTTGGCCATGGCCATAAGTAAGATTGGATTTACTCCTTCTTGTTCACTTGCATCCTTAAAGTCTTTCTCAAGACCAAGAAGGTTTGTCCCAACAAGCCCCCAACCTAATTCCTCCTTAGAGAACTGAGTTGGATTTAAAGGATAGAAATCACTTTTTTCAGAAAGCTTACTAGAACCCTTATCAATAAAATTATCTAAATCTTTTTTTAATTTTTCAAATCTTACATCTCTCATATCTTTTAAATTCATCGCCTCTTCAGAGATTTGCTTTAATCCTAAAAGCAAATTTTCTCTCCTATTGACTTTGACTTCACTTGCACAAGTCCTATTAACTTGTCCAAAAAAAGGCAAAATTAAAAGCATTAAGAAAATAAAATTACTAATAAATTTCTTTTTATATACCATAAGTCTCCCTTATATATAAAATATATATTAATAAAATTATATGCTTAATGCTGTATTTATCAAGCTTTCATTTTTCTTGATCCAGGCTTGACTGCTGGAATATCCTTTAAGTGGTCTGGTAAATCATCTGGATCCCAGGCGTTTACCTCTATTTTAACAGCTGAAATTAAAGGAAGTCCATTAATTTCATCTAGGTGTGATCTATTTACAATAGATGTAAGCGCTACAACTTCACCACCATGTTCTCTTATAACATCAACTGTTTCAAAAGACGATTTGCCAGTTGTAACTACATCTTCTACAATTATAACTTGCTGTCCTTCTTTAATCTCAAAGCCACGTCTAAGTGTCATTTCGTTGTTTTCTCTTTCTGTAAATATTGCATCAACACCAAGAGCTCTAGCAACTTCATAGGCAATAATAATTCCACCCATAGCAGGACCGACGCAAAGATCAAATTTTATACCTGCAGCTTTTATTTTTTCAGCAATGATTTTTGCAACCTCTTCACAGTATTTTGGATTCTGTATAAGTTTTGCACATTGCACATACTTATCAGAGTGTTTACCACTTGATAAAATAAAGTGGCCTTCAAGTAGGGCATGAGATTTTTTTAATAATTCAATTGTTTTTTCCATAATTTCTCCTATAATATTCCAACTATATCACTTATCTTGCTTATATTATTATCAGCACAATATTTTTCAAGATTATCAATTATTTCAATCATGGTTTCTGGCTTTGAAAAATTTGCTGTTCCAACTTGAACGGCAGATGCTCCAGCCATCATAAATTCAAGACAATCTTCAACATTCATAATTCCACCCATAGCGATAACTGGTATATCAACAGCATGAGCCACTTCATAAGTCATTCTTAAAGCTATAGGCTTAATAGCAGGCCCAGAAAGTCCCGCAGTTTTATTGTTAAAAATAAATTTTCTTTTTTTTATATCAATAGCCATGGCATTAAAAGTATTTACAAGGGATACGGCATCTGCTCCACATTCTTCTGAAATTTTTGCAAATTCTCCAATGTGAGTTACATTTGGTGAAAGTTTTACAATCAAAGGATGCTTAGTTTCCTTTCTTACAAGACTAATAACTTCCCTAGCTTTTTCTGGATCTGTACCAAAAGCCATCCCACCTTCTTTGAGATTAGGACATGAAATATTAAGCTCAATCATATCCACATCAGCCTTATTAAGCTTAGCAGCACCAATCCTATAATCATCATAAGAATGACCGCCAAGATTTGCTATGACAACTGTGTCATACTTTCTCATAAAAACCAATTCGTTTTCAATGAAGTGGTCAACTCCAGGATTTTGAAGACCAATCGAATTCATAATTCCTGCTGGGGTTTCGTAGATTCTTATGCCAGTATTGCCGGGATTTTTATTTAAAGTAAGGCCCTTAGAAGAAATTCCTCCAAGCCTATTGAGGTCTATGTAGTCTTTGTACTCTTCCCCGAAACCAAAGGTGCCACTTGCAGCTATTATCGGATTTTTAAAATCAACGCCTGCTATATTAACTTTTAAACTCATTAAAAAATCCTTTCTGCATCAAAAACTGGGCCATCTTTGCAAACTCTGACAAAGTCACCATTCTTGTCCTCTACAGTACAGCCAAGGCAAGCACCAATCCCACAACCCATATGGGCTTCCATAGATACTTGAATTTTAGCCTTGTTATTTTTCTCACAGAGAGCTTTAAGCATTGGGTTTGGTCCGCAAGCGTAGATAAGGTCATAATCATCAGTATTTAGCTTATCAAGAATGAAGATTCCTTCATCCCTTTCAGAGCTTGTTACAATCTTATTTACATAAGGTTTAAATTCATCTACAAAGTAAGGGTCTGCTGCAAATCCACCATAAAAATCTGCCTTAATGTCTAGATTTTTGGCAAGTTCTAATAATGGAGCAATTCCGATTCCTCCAGAGACAATAGCAACCTTTTTATCATTAGTTTTCACAAAACCATTGCCAAGAGGGCCTAGGATTGAAACCCCGTCTCCCTTTTTAAGCTCCGCAATTAAACTTGTTCCCTTGCCTACAACTTGAACTAAAAATATTAGCCTATCTTCCCTTTGATCACAAACACCAAAAGGCCTAGCAAGTATTGGGTCTTGTCTAAAAGAATCTGCCCTTAGCATAAAAAATTGGCCTGGTTTAGCTGATAAATTTATATCTACAGATATTTTTATAATTCCTGGTGCAATTTCAACATTTTCTAAAACTTTACATGGTCTATAGGCTTGCATTCTTAGCTATTTCCTTATAAGTTTCTATTGTTTTCTCTCTAGCATACTTACCGATATTTGCTGCCCCATCTTCATAATTCATCCAATTTTTAAGGATAGCTCTAGAAGAATTTACGACACCTGCGTTCAAGTTTTCCATTAAGTTATAAACATTCTTACTATCAGCAGCTTGGGCACCAAAACCAGGTATTAGGAAAAACATCTTATCATATCTTTTTCTAATTTTTTCTACTTCTTCACTATGAGTTGCTCCTACAACCAAGCCAACAGGTCCAAAACCTGATTCTCCAATATAATTTTCGTTTAATTCCCTTAGCTTATCGCCAATTGTGTAGAAAAGTTCTTCGCCGTTGGTTTTCAAAACCTCAAAATCATTAGCCCCTGGATTTGAAGTTCTTAATAGAACGAAAATTCCTTTCTCCCCTGATTCTAAATAAGGAAGATATGGGGAAATAGAATCCATACCCATGTATGGATTTAGGGTAATAAAATCAACTTCAAAGTCACCTTCAAAATGAGCTTTAGCATACATAGTGGCAGAAGCAGCTATATCGCTTCTTTTAACATCCCCTATGGTTAGTAAATCTAGACTTCTTAAATAATCTAAAGTGTTTTTGTAGGCAAGCATACCTTCAAGTCCATAAGATTCGTAATAAGCTATTTGTAGTTTATAAATGGAGCAAACATCCTTGGTTGCGTCAATTATTTCCTTGTTATAAGCAAAAAGAGCTTCGTGGATTTCCTTTCCTTCTTTCATAGAGTCAGGAATATAGTCCATAGATGTATCAAGACCTACACAAACAAAGCCCAATTTTGCGACCCTTTCATATAATTTATCTATTATTTTCATATTTTAATACTCCTTTTCTATAAACTCTTTCTATAGAACCATAAAGAGTTCTGCCTATCATAAGAGAATTTTTAGACTTAGATAAAATGTCTTCTTCCCTATATACATATGATTTATCTAGATCAACAAGTGTAAAATCAGCAAGGTAGCCTGGTTCAAATTTACCTTTTTTGATATTTAGTAAGTCTGATGGCTTAGTTGACATTATTCTTACTAATTCATTTAAAGATATAAGTCCCGATTTAACCAAGACTTCATAGCAAGTAGAAAAAGCTGTTTCTATTCCTATAAAACCTGGTGCACCCTGACTTTTTTCCTTGGCTGAGTGTGGGGCATGGTCAGTTGATATCGCATCAACATAACCTTCCTTAATCATTTTGAGTAAAAACTGTCTATCTTCTTCCCTTCTAATTGGCGGATTCACCTTCATTTCTTCCCTAGATTTATCTGAAAAATATAAATGATGTGGTGTAACTTCACAAGTAATCTTTGCACCTAGATCTTTAAAATACTTAATAGCAGTCATTGCGCCCTTGGTTGAAACGTGGGAAAAGTGTACAGGCATATCTAATTTATAGGCATAATAACAATCTCTGATTGTCATAGCGTCTTCTGCCACTTCATAATCAATTGCAGAAACTTTTGCTACTTCTTCATGGAGAGTCATATTTATACCAAGCTCTTTTGCCTTTCTCATAGCCATATACATCACAGCTTCATCATTAACACCATGTCCATCATCTGATATGAATTTGACAGAATCAGGAATAGTAGCAAGATGATCTAAGGTTTTGCCATCAAAATTTTTGGTAATGGTATAAACCTGGTCAATACCAATTAAATCGAGGTCTCTTCCCCTTTTCATGATATCTTCATAAACTTCTGGGCTTGACACAGTTGGCTTAGTGTTTCCCATCAAGAGTACATTAGTATAACCACCTTTGAGGGCAGCCTTAGAACCAGTCTCCAAGTCTTCCTTGTAGGTAAAACCTGGATCTCTAAAATGAACGTGAAGGTCTGTAAAAGATGGAAGTAGAGCGAGATTATTACAATCAATAATCTCGTCTGCTTCTTCTTTCAAGAATTTTTCAACTATTATTCCATTTTCAACATATAAGTCATTTTTAGAAATTTTTACGTCATCAAATCCGTAAAAATTTGTGAAAATTTGCTTCATCCTTATTCTTCCACATCATAAATGTGACCACAGAAGGCACACTTATATGTTTTTTCTTCCTTGTTTATTAGGATAAACTCACTTTGAACATCTCTTTCACTTGTAGATACACATTTTGGATTCTGACAAGTTAGGATATCAACAGCCTTTTCTGGTAGTTCTAATTGAAGTTTTTTAACTACTTTTTCATTTTCTATAATATTTACAGTTGCAGTTGGGTCTATGATTGAAACAGCATCAAGATTTATCTCGATGTTATTTGCAATTTTTAGGATATCTTTTTTTCCAAACCTTGTAGAAGAAGCGTTCAAAATTATTGCAACTTCATTTTTTAAATCTTTTAAGTCCAAAAGATTGTATATTTGCATACCAAGTCCTGCTCTAATATGGTCTATTACTATTCCGTCTTTAATACTAGTGATCTCAATCATTGTTTGCCTCCAATAATTTAATAATTAGTGCCATCCTAACATACATTCCAAACTTAGCTTGCTTAAAATAAACAGATCTTGGGTCATCATCAACGTCTGTCGCTATCTCATTAACTCTTGGTAGTGGATGCATTACAATCATATCTTTTCTAGCTCTGTTCATTTTTTCCTTATCTAAGATATATGAATCCTTTAATCTAGTATATTGGGCATCAGAATAAAATCTTTCTCTCTGAATCCTTGTCATATAGAGGATATCAATCTTATCTATTACCTCATCAAGGCTTCTAACTTCTTCATACTCTGAATTTTCATCAAATACTTCTTCTTTTACATATTGTGGAAGTTTTAGCTCTTCTGGAGAAATTAATATGTATTTATTTCCCTCAAAAAGATTTAAAATTTTTATTAAAGAGTGAACTGTTCTGCCGTATTTTAAGTCACCACAAATGCCTATAACATGGTTATCAAAGCTTTCTTTGTAGTTACTAATTGTTAGCATA
>NZ_CAUPHG010000078.1:0-7284 GCF_963510915.1 uncultured Anaerococcus sp.
TTCTCCTTGTGGAAATAATTTACTAGGGCGAAATAGGCTAGGGCAAAGGCTCCTAAAATTAGGATGATAATCGCAAAAGATGACCAGTTTAAATCTAGCATATTTATAGAAAATGTGGCTGAATTAGTTGAATATTCCTTAAATTTGATTAAGCTTGTGTTTCCAAGTCCACTAATCAATTTTGCATATACATATCCTTGGAATAAAATCAAGGCTACGAAAAGGACTAACTTTGCTGATCTACCCATTTTGTTAAGGGGACGTGATGCGCCAAGTGTATTAGCTGCCATCATAATTAGGGCAAAAATCGCATAAAACAAGGCGATAATAATTAGGAATTTTACCATGCTGATAAAAATATTTAAGTCAATGCTTTGACCTAGGTATTTCAATATTTCTAGGGGATCTAGTCCGTTATCGCTAGTTATGCCTATAAGCAAAAAGTTAAATATGGAAAAAATTCCTATTACAAGTCCCATAATTAGGTAGTTTATAAGTCTAGCCCCTGTTATCTCGCTCGATTTTAATGGTAGTGATGTATAGAAGGCTGCTTTTTTGCCGTAAAACCTGTTGTTGTCACTATCATTAAGGCTGGCTAGGGAAATGAGAGGGGCAAAGGTCATAACTGATCCGCTTAAGACAATTATAATGGATATTGGGCGGAAATCTGTCAACTTATAGACAAAGACTCCTAGGATTGCTATTAGAAGGGGTGACAGCATCCAGGCCATGACCTTTTTTATATCTTCTTTAAAAATTTGTCTAAATAATTTTCCCATTAGAGGACCTCCCTAAAATATTCTTCAAGGCTTAGGCCTTGTTCTTCTCTTATCTCATCAACTGCCTTATGAGCAAGGACCTTGCCATCTGAGATTATGATTACTTCGTCGAGGATTTTTTCAATCTCAGAAATTAGGTGGGTTGAAATGATTAGAGTTGATTCTAGATTGAAATTTTCTATAATTGTATTTAGCATCTCAAACCTAGCTTTTGGGTCAATACCTGTCATTGGCTCATCTAGGAGGTAGATTTGGGTTTTTCTCGCAAGGGTGGCTGCGATTTGGACCTTATCTTTCATTCCTTTTGAGCATTCCTTTATTTTTAGATTTCTTTTTATAGAAAATGAATCAATCATCTTGTAGTAGCTTTCTGAGTCAAAGTCGTCGTAGAATTTTTCGTAAATATTTCCTATGTCAATTACTGTCATGAAATCATCAAAGGGAAGGTGGTCGGGTTGGTAGGAGATAAGTGCGTTTGTTTCGCCGCCTGGTATTTCGCCATCTATTAGGATCTCTCCATCATAATTTTTCTCAAGACCTGCGATTATTCTCATAAGTGATGACTTGCCTGCTCCATTTTCACCGACAAGACCGATAATCTTACCTTTTTCTAAGTTTAAATTAAATTCTTCTAAGACGTATTTTCCGCCGTACTTGAGCTTTAAGTTTTTAATTTCTATCATAATTCCTCCCAATATTCTCTCAAATCTCTTAGGGCCACATCTTTTTTGATATTTAAAGATTCCATCCCATTTATAAAATCATCTGCAAAGCTTGTAAAGGCTCTGTTTGAAAGTGATTTTATTTTGCTTTTATCTTCTGTTACAAACCTGCCGATTGTCCTCTGGCTTTCGCAAAGACCCTCTCTTTCAAGCTCTGCTAGGGCTCTTTGGATGGTATTTGGGTTTACCTTGTAGGCTGTGGCGAGATTTCTCACTGAGTCGATTTTATCTCCGGCCTGCCAGTCGCCTGTGGAAATTTTAATCTTAAAATCCTCCAAAAGCTGGATGTAGATAGGTCGGTTGTTATCAAAATCCATACAAACCTTCTTTCTTTGTATCGCTGTACTATTATCTTAATACAAGTGTACTACGTCCTTAATACAATGTCAAATTTATTTTTTAAAAATCTTATTTTTGTAAGTGGAGAAGCTCATATATGAGAAAATGTTGATTTTATAAGTTCCCTCGTCGTTCACTTCGTTCTCTCTGTCGACGGTAGTTTTCGGGCTCGCTCTTATCCGTTCCGGATAAAGAGTTCACCTCGAAAAGCCTCGATTAAGGGCTGCCATCAGTTCGCTTTGCTCACTGTGGTCTCCTCGAGCCGACGGGCTGTATTCCCATTAGGGACGGTGCATGAAGAATTTTTCGAAGAAACCGACCTCTCCGCCGTTTCGAGGAGCAAAGCGACGAGAAATCTTATAAATGCGAGATACATATATACAAAGAGATTTTATATGAATTTAAAATTTATTTTCTTTACCAAGTGATGGTAAAATATAAATAATTAGTTATAAAAGAAAAGCAAATGAGGAAGAATATGAAATTAGTTATAGAAAATTTATCCAAGTCCTTTGATGATAAGGAAGTAATAAAGGATGCTTCATATGACTTTGAAAAAGGCACTGTTTATGCACTTTTGGGACGAAATGGGGCAGGTAAGACTACGCTTTTTAGGCTTATTACCGAAGCTATCAAGAAAGATGCTGGAGAGATTTATCTTGAAGAAAATGGGGAAAAGACTCCTGTGTCTTATGACGATGTCTTTATGATGGTGGCAGAGCCAGATTTACCAAAATTTTTGACAGGCTATGAGTTTATAAGATTTTTTATAGATGCCAATAGGGAAAATATCAAGGATTTAAAGGACATCGACTACTACCTAGACCTAGTTGATTTTGACGAGGAAGACAGCCACAGGCTAATCCAGTCCTATTCGACAGGTATGAAAAACAAAATTCAAATGCTCATGTTTTTGATCCTAAAACCAAGGATAATCCTCATGGATGAGCCACTTACAAGTCTTGATGTGGTTGTTTCCCTCCAGATGAAAAAAATAATCAGGCAAATCCACAAGGACCACATCATGATTTTCTCAACCCATATTTTGCAACTAGCTAAGGATATTTGCGATAAGATTGTCCTTTTATCAGAGAAAAAATTATCAGGCCTTGATGATTCATATCTTGCGGACCCTGACTTTGAGGACAAGTTAATATCAATCTTAGCTGGCGAAAAAGAACATTTAGGAAATGATCATGAATAAGGATTTAAGGACCTACATCCTAGCCGAAAAAATCGCCCTTACCGAAGCTTTTAACATGATGGTTTATGGTATAAGAAAGCTTCCCCTAATTGGCAAAAAACTAGGGGATAAGTATAGGTTTTTTGAAATAAAGGAGATTATGAACGCCTTTTATCCAATTTTTGTCCTCATAAAGCAAATTTTGGGTTGTCTTTTATCCTTTGTAATCGCCTATTTATTCACAACTATCACCTATGGTTGGATTTTTAAAAAAATTGGTGGAGAGATTTTTGCGGTAGATTTGGCAAGCAAAGCTGAATTGACATCTTATCTTATGGGACTTATGGTGCCTGTAATTCTCTATTTTGCGACAGGGATTTTTAGGAATTTTATCTACGACAATGGGCCTGGAATTGGTAAATATTTTGCCCAATACCATATAGCCCCCGCATCTTCTTACAAGATATTTTTGTATTACAAGCCAGCCATGAGGCTAATAGGAAGGACTCTAATTTTTGCTATATTTTTTAGCTTGATAAATAAAATTTCCCTTATTTATCCGATTTTGATGAGTTTCGCTGTCTATTTTTTAGAAACAGGGGCTTCGGTTTTCTGGATGAAATACAAACTCAAACATAAAAAGGGAATTCTGGATAATGGACTTTTGCAAGTTGCCTTTATTATTTTAATCCCTATTCTTGTCATGGGACTTGTGATTACAGGTCATTTTGACCTAAGGATTGCGACTGGAATAATATTTGGATTTTCACTTATTCTTTTCATCTACGGCCTAAATGGACTTAGGAAATTCGATTCTTTTGACCAGGTTATTGAAGAGTCTGTAGAAGAATATGATGTGGCTTCAGAGCTTGACCTAAGCGAATCCAAGTCCTACGAGCTAAAGGATAAGGATATAGAAGTCAAAAATAAAAAAGGCCTTTACCAGAAAAAGGGCCTAGCCTTCCTTAATTCCTTGTTTTTTATAAGGCACAAGAGGCTCATCACAAAGCCAGTCATAATAAAGTCTCTGGCTGTGCCAGTAATCGGACTTGGAGTATTTTTCTTTACAGTTTTTAAGGAAACTTTAACGGCAGATGGGATTTTCGAGCTAACAATCAGGGCCATGCCTTTTTTGACCTACATTCTTTCAAGGCAGGATAAGGTCATAAATGCCATGTACCTAAACTGCGACCAGGGCCTTTTGCCTTATGGTTTTTATAGGAAAGGTGAAATGCTCCTTGCCATGTACAGATTGAGATTTAGGTCCATGCTTGCAATCAATATGATTCCAGCGGCGGCAGTCTTTGCAACCTATATGGTTGCCATGGCCTATAAGGGAGAGATTTTTTGGATAAATAATTTGGTCGTTATCGCCTATATTCTTTTAATGACCACATTTTTCACCAGCCTTGCCCTTGCCAAATATTACCTAATCCAACCCTACAACCAAGAGGGCATCCTCGTAAGTAAGCTTTCGGGAGCTATAAATGCGGTTGTTTATTATCTTTGCATCTATGGTGCCTTTATTGTTAGAGATATGGATTACAAGATGATATTGATGGTAAGCGGTGGTTCTATCCTTGCCTTTATAATTATTGTGAATATTTTGATAGTGAAATTTGGGTCTAAGACCTTTAAAATAAGAGATTAATGTTTTTTTATCCGAGATAAATTATCTTTTGTTGTTAATCCGAGATTAATGGTAGTAAAAACTTTGTAAGCAAAGTTTTTACGTTTTTCAAAATTTCTCAAGGTGCGAAGCACCGCAGTAGAAATTTATGAAAAACCTTATGTAATTTTTTAGGAACGATGCGACGAATAGGAGCATTGGTCCTAAAAAGATTACTTACCTTTTTAAATTTCCAAGGTCATTTACATGCCCCCTCCGTTCAAAGGGGAGGCCCGAGGGGGCGGCAGATGCCCCCTCACCCGCCTCCCCTTAAACCCCTCTCGGCTACACCCCCGACTGCTCCTTAAGCGGAGTGCGAAACCAGAAGTTTGCCTACGGCAAACCTCTTTTTTAGAGGGGATGACCTTGAATTAGTTTTTCGTATATCCTTACTATCATTCTAATCATCAAAGCCCTAAAAATCGCAAACTCGCTAACGCTCAGACATGCGATTTTATTAACGGGCTTTTTGATTAGAATTTATGGCTTGGTAGATTAGGTAATTAGTCTCGAGGTATAAACAATTTCTAGGCTCGTTTGGCTTCGCCAAACATTGCTAGATTAGTATTTATTTTAAAACGAAGATATTTAATTTTAATATCGAGTATTTTGAAAATGAAGTCGGCGTATAAAAATTTGATTGTTTGAGCGATAGCGAGTTATCAAATTTTAGCCGACTGAATGTCAAAAAAGTTAAAAGATAGTTCAACATAAACAGCGGAACCGCTATATAAATAGTTTGCCAAAGGCAAACTCCTTGCCCCCCGAGAGGGGTCGCCCGGAGGGGGTAGCCGAAAGGGGTCTGGGGAGTCGAGTTGGGGAACGTGTAGTACTCCCCAAAAGTTGTAGCAAGAAAAGAGGCTACATGAAAAAATATAGTATAGAACTAAAGAAAAAAGTAATAAAAGAATACGAAGGAACAGAAATAAGTTTAAGTGATTTAGCAAAAAAATACGAAATAAGAAGCTCCAAAAGCATAAGAGAATGGATAAGAAAATATAAGCTTTTTGGAATAAGTGGAATAGAAAGTTCTAAAACTAAAGAATATCCTTTAGAGTTAAAGCAAAGTGTGATAAAATATGCTTTAACAGAAGATTTAAACTTTAGGGAACTTGCCGATAAATTTGGAATAAGAGATTCAAAAACTGTAGGTTCTTGGATAAAGAAATTTCAAGAAAAGAAAAACTTCCCTAAAACGAATCTAACAATAGATTTAAAGGAAGAATATCTAGCCATGAAAAAAGATAAAAAGAAAAAAGAATACAGCGAAAAAGAAATACAAGAAATTCTTGAAGAAAACCTCCACTTGAGAATAGAAAATGACTATTTAAAAGAATTAAGGAGACTGGAAATAGAAGAAGACTTAGCGGAAGCGATAAAAAATATAAACAAACCAAATCAATCTGCAAAATCATAACCAGTCTCCGTGAGAAATATCAATTAAAAGACATACTAAAAGTCGTAAAAATAAGTAGGTCAACCTACATGTACTGGCAAAGAAAAGAAAAAGAAAAAAACCAGACACTGAAATACTAGAAAAAATACTAGAAATAAGAAAAGAACATGAAGATTGGGGATGCAAAAGAATCCATGGATATCTAAGCAAAACCATGCACATAAACATAAAGAAAGTCCATAGAATAATAAAAGAAAACAATCTTCAAGTAGAAACATACCATAAGAGAAACGGAAAATACAACTCATACAGAGGAAAAATAGGAAAAGTAGCAGACAACTTAATAGACAGGAACTTTAAATCAGAAAAACCACACAAAAAAATAACAACAGACACAACAGAATTTAAATACTATGAAAAAGACAAAACAGGCATCTACCAAATAAAGAAACTGTACTTAAACCCATATCTAGACATGTACAACTCCGAAATAATAAGCTACTCAATAAGCAAAAAGCCAAACTATGCAGCAATAGAAAAAGCCCTATACAAAGCAATGCAAGTAACAAAAGATCAAAAAGAAGTAATATACCACTCAGATCAAGGGTGGTTGTATCAAATACCAAGGTATGTAAACAAACTAAAAAACAACGAAATAATACAATCAATGTCAAGAAAAGGCAATTGTTTAGACAACTCAATAATGGAAAACTTCTTCTCATTGATAAAACAAGAAATGTACAACAAAAAAACATTCTACAGCTATGAAGAATTAGAAACAGCAATAATAGAATATATAGACTACTACAACAATAGACGCATAAAAGAAAAATTAAACTACATGAGTCCAGTTGAATATAGGCTATACAATGAAAATAATAAACCAAGCGTGAAATTTAATAAATCTCCCTTTTCTATAGAAAAGGGATTAGTAATTAAAAATCACGCTAATTCATATTTTCATAGATGATAAATTAAAAGTACAACTTTTTGGGGGTACCATAAACGTGCGAAACGTTCCCCTGGGACTCCCCAGTTACGAAGATTCAATAGTAAATAGAATAATTATTTAAAAGATAGATAACTTATCTCGGATAAGAAAAAAATAATAATTTATCTTGGATAAAAAAACAGGAGTCATAATGACCTGAACCCGTAAACACGGAATAATTTAATAATATTTTAAGCGGAATGTA
>NZ_CAUPHG010000079.1:0-7087 GCF_963510915.1 uncultured Anaerococcus sp.
TGAACCAATCGTATCAAGAATGGTTACAAGGTCAATTGAAAAGGCTCAAACAAGGGTAGAAGCAAATAACTTTGCCACAAGAAAAAGAGTCCTACAATACGACGACGTCATGAACAAGCAAAGAACAATCATCTACAACGAAAGACGTGAAGTTCTTATGGGCGAGGACATGAAGGAAACAATCGTTGATATGATTAAAGAAGTTATAAAAGATGCAGTTTATACCTTCACAAATCCTGAAGTTAAGCCAGAAAATTGGGAAATGACAGCCCTTCTAAACTACCTAAATGGTCTAGGTGTTCCTGTAACCCAACTTCATTTTGAAAACCTAAATTCATATACACAAGATAAGCTAATTGACTATATAACTGGAGCAAGTCTTGCAAAGTATGAAGATAAGGAAGCAAGCTTTGGCCCAGAAAATATGAGAGAAGTTGAAAGGGTAATTCTTCTTAGAGTTATAGATCAAAAATGGATGGACCACATTGATGCAATGGATCAAATGCGTAAGGAAATCGGAGTTAGAGCCATGGGTCAAGAAGACCCAGTTAGGGCCTATACCAACGAAGGTTTTGAAATGTATGAAGAAATGACCAGGGCTATCCAAGAAGACACTGTAAAATACATGATGAATGTAGAAATCAGACAAAATATCCAAAGAAAGCAAGTTCTAATTCCAGAAGAAGCAAGCCACGAGGATATTACAGGTCCTTCTACAGATGAAGAAGATTATGAAGGTCTAAATAGGGCAGAGCGTAGAAGATTAGACCGTGAAGCCAAGAAATCAACTGTAAAGAAATAATATGAGAGAAATATTTGAACTAAAAGAAGAAATCAAAAACCTTGAAGAAACTTTAAACTTAGTCGGAGATAGTCTTTGACCCGGCTAAGCTTAAAGAAGAAATAGATGACCTACAAAAACAATCTATGAGCCCGAATTTTTGGGATGATTCAGATAAGGCCCAAAATGTGATGGCGACTCTTTCTGATAAGAAAGAAGACCTTAAAGCCTACACAGATATAGAAGAAGCTTTAAAAGACGATAAAGATTTTATAGAACTGGTGGAATTAAGCGATGAAGAAGAGCAATCCACCCTTGAAGAAGTTGATTCTAACCTTAAAAAAATCAAAAAAGATTTAGGCAGCCTAAAGCTAAAGACCCAATTAAATGGAGAATATGATAGGAACAACGCCTATCTTTCTATAAATGCGGGAGCTGGAGGGCTAGAGGCAACTGACTGGGCAGATATGCTCTTTAGGATGTATACTAGATATTGTGAAAATAGAGGCTTTAAGGTTGAGGTTAAGGATATAAATAATGAAGAAGCAGGCGGTATTAAGTCTGTTACCCTTCATGTAAAGGGTCCTTATGCCTATGGCTACCTCAAAGGAGAAAAGGGAGTTCACAGACTTGTGAGGATTTCGCCTTTTGACAGTCAATCTAGGCGTCACACATCTTTCTCTTCGGTAGATATTTTTCCTGAATTAGACGAAGATACAAGTATAGAAATCGACCCTTCAGATTTAAGGATTGATACCTACAGGGCAAGTGGGGCAGGTGGTCAGCACGTAAATAAAACTGACTCCGCAGTAAGGATTACCCACATACCAACAGGAGTTGTTGCCACAAGCCAGGCTGAAAGAAGCCAGATGCAAAATAGGGAAACAGCTATGAACCTTCTTATATCAAAATTAATTCAGATAAAGGAAGAAGAGAAAAAAGAAAAAATCGAAGATATCCAAGGCAAATATTCACAAATTGCCTGGGGTAGCCAGATAAGATCTTATGTTTTCCAACCTTACACCATGGTCAAAGACCATAGGACAAATTACGAGATGGGAAATGTAGAAGCGGTGATGGATGGTGATATCCAAGGTTTTATAGATGCATATTTAGCTAAAAATGAAAATAAATAGGGAAGCAATTGCTTCCCCTTTTTTACATGAAAAGGAGAAATTATGGGAGATATAATTTTAACAGGCGACAGGCCAACAGGTAGACTTCACCTTGGCCATTATGTAGGTAGCCTTAGAAATAGGGTAAAGATGCAAAATGAAGGGTCTTATGACAAGATGTATGTCATGATTGCTGATAGCCAGGCTCTTACAGATAACTTTGCTAATCCAGCAAAAATCCGTGAAAACCTTATCGAAGTTGCCCTTGACTACCTAAGTGTAGGAATTGACCCAAGCAAGGTCAGCATTTTTGTTCAATCACAAGTGGCAGAATTAACAGAACTTACCTTTTATTTTCTAAACCTAGTCACACTTTCAAGGCTAGAGAGAAACCCAACTGTCAAATCAGAAATAAAACTAAGGAATTTTGAAACTAGTCTTCCAGCAGGATTTTTAATCTATCCAGTAAGTCAAGCTAGTGATATTTTGCTTTTTGATGCCAATATTGTCCCTGTTGGTGAAGACCAGGAGCCAATGCTTGAACAAGCAAGAGAGCTAGCTAGAAGCTTTAATAATATCTATGGCGAAACTTTTGTAGAGCCAGAGGCAGTTTTACCAGAATCAAAAATGGCTCGACGTATGCCTGGAATTGATGGGGCTGCCAAAATGAGCAAGTCATTAGGAAATGCAATCTACCTTGCAGATGACAAAAAGACCGTCAAGAAAAAAGTTATGTCCATGTACACTGATCCAAACCACATAAATATAGATGATCCAGGCCAGGTGGAGGGCAATATTGTCTTTACCTACCTAGACGTTTTTTCAAATGACAGTCACTTTGAAAAATATTTACCAGAATACAAAAATCTCGATGAATTAAAGGCCCACTACCAAAGAGGAGGGCTCGGTGATGTTAAGTGTAAGAAGTTTTTAATCAAGGTTCTCGAAGAAGAATTAGAGCCAATAAGGGCAAGGCGTGCCGAGTACGAAAAAGACATAGAAAAAGTCTTTGAAATCCTAAAGAAAGGTACAGCTGATGCTAGAAACCAGGCTGCAAAGAAACTTGAAAAAGTAAAGACAGCCATGGGGATTGATTATTTTGAAGACGAGCTTCTAATAAAAGAAATTCAAAATAAGTATAAGGAATAATTATGAAACTTCCGAAGACAAAATCCAAAACAATCTTTGTCCTATCAGCCACAGGCTCTGCGGTTGGTATGGCAAATGTTTGGGGATTTCCTTATAAATTTCATAAGGGAGGGATATTTTTCCTGATTTTTTATTTGATTTTCATATCCCTATTTTCCTATGTTGGCTTATCGAGTGAATTTGCTATAGGTAGGATGGGCAAGGGTTCGGTTGTAAAATCTTATAAAAAAGCCATAGAAACAACCTATCCAGAATCAAAAATTGCCAAAATTTATGGCTATTTTCCACTTTTGATTTCCCTAATAATGGCAGTTGGCTATACGATAATAGTATCCTATGTGGCAAAGGCCTTGGTGGATACCCTAAATGGTAGGCTTTTGACAACTCCACCATCAGTTTGGTTTGAGGATTTTTCTTCAAGGTCTTTTGCTGTTATGGAAGTCCATCTTTTGATAATTGTCATGGTAATCTTAATAAGTCTTGGCGGTTTTAAGTCAGTACAAAGTTTAAACTCTGTTTTAATGCCATCTATGATTGTAATTTACCTTATAGTTTTAATCAAGATGTTAACGCTTCCACAAATCGGCGAAGGCTATAAGCTACTCTTTAGGTTTGACTTTAACGACTGTAATATTGGCACAGTAATTTCTGCTATGGGGGATGCACTTTTTGCCCTTTCTATAACAGGTTTTGGCATGGTTTTTGTAGGTAGGATGCTTGCGGATAACCATGATATAGTTACAAACTCTAAGCTAACTGGACTATTTGATACTGTTGTAGCTCTTTTATCAGCCTTTATCATAGTGCCTTCGATTGTAGTTTTTTCTATGCATGAAGCTGGTGGACCTGCTCTTATTTTCCAAATCCTCCCTAGTATTTTTAATTCAATGAGGATAGGAAGGAGTTTTGCAGTCTTGTTTTACCTGGCAATAATTATGGCTGGTCTTACTTCACTTCAAACAATTTTCGAATCGATTGCCCACACCCTTAACCAGGAATTTAAGATGAATGATAAAACCGCTCTGCTTTTGGTTGGTACAGCAGTCCTTGTATTAGGAATTGATCTTCACCCGCTAGCTAGGTGGTCGCATTTGATGGATATCACAATCTATTACCTAATCCCACTTGGTGCCATGCTTGGTGCTGTGGTTTGGTTTTATATAATGGATTCAGATGTCCTTCTAAAAGAGATAAATCTCGGGGCTAAAAAGCAAAAAACACAAAATTTTATAAGGATAGGTAGGTATATTTACACTCCGCTTGTAATTATTGTTTGCCTAGCAGCTATCCTTTTTCATTAATTATCACTCCTACAAGGATAAATTGATAAAAAATTTCTAAGTTTTTAGATAAATCTCCTATCTTTGTGGGAGATTTTTTTTCTTGAATTATTTAAAAATTGTGTTATAATTAGACTATGCTTTAAAGTGATATACCGACAAAGAAAATTAATTTTTATATAAATAAAGGAGAAAAGTATGAATAAGTTTAGTTCGAAATTAGGATTTATCCTCACGGCAGTCGGCTCGGCTGTAGGTATGGCAAATGTGTGGGGCTTTCCATATAAGTTTCAAAAGGGAGGCGTGGTCTTTTTAATAGCATACATATTTTTTGTAAGTGTCTTTGCCTACTGCGGACTTGCAAGTGAGTTTGCAGTTGGTAGGTACGCTCATACAGGAACACTCGGCGCCTACCATAAAGCTTTTAAAAGTCGTAAGGAAGATACAGTATTAGGAAAGTTTATTGGCTATATTCCATTAATTGGGTCATTATTAATTGCCATTGGCTATGCAGTAATAGTTGCTTACGTCCTAAAGGCCTTGGTTGATTCTTTATCAGGATATTTATTAACTACTGACACTACATCTTACTTTGATAGTTTTTCCTTAAAGCCATTCTCAGTAGTGCCTTACCACTTTTTTATAATTGCAATCACCCTATTATCTTGTATAGGTGGAGCATCTACAATTGAAAAATCAAATAAAATCATGATGCCAGCTTTTTTTGTACTTTTTGTAATCCTAGCTATTAGGATTTTAACCCTTCCAAATGCTTTTGAAGGTTATAAGTATATGTTTAGATTTGATAAGGAAATGTTATCATGGAGTACAATACTCCAGGCTATGGGCCAGGCATTTTTCTCCCTATCAGTAACCGGTTCAGGTATGCTAGTAGTAGGTGCCTATCTTTCTGATGATGAAGATATAGTTTCATCTTCAAAAATGACAGGCTTTCTTGATACTATTGCAGCTATGCTTGCTTCCTTTGTAATGATTCCAGCGATTATAGTATATAGCATGGACCAAGCAGGTGGACCTGGACTACTCTTCCAAGTCTTACCTGCAATCTTACAGGATATGGCAGCAGGAAGATTATTTGCTATTATTTTATATGTGGCTGTTGTCTTTGGTGGCATATCATCACTTCAAAATATGTTTGAAGTAGTAGCAGAATCCCTTATGCAAAGGCATCCAAAATTGAAACGCAATGTGGTATTACTTTTAATTGGAATCGTAGTTTTCGCCATTGGTGTAAATATGGAAATGATTAGTCAATGGGGACCATTTATGGATATAATCTCAATATATGTAATCCCAATAGGGGCTATGATTGGGGCAGTAACCTGGTTCTGGATTTTTAAAAAAGACCAGCTACTTGGTGCAATCAACCAAGGCTCTAAAAAAGTTTATGGCGACACTTGGTATAAGATAGGAAAATTCCTATACGTACCACTTGCAGTTATTTTATGCCTAATAGCTGTAGTATTTAAAATATCATTTTAATAGTAAAAAAGAGCGGGTCTAAGACTCGCTTTTTTGATAAAAATTTTTTAAAAAAATCCCTCTTGGTCTTTGCCAAAAGGGAATATTTTTTATTTAAGAACTAATTCTGAAAGTCTTAATGGTTCGATGTATTCATCTCCCTTGAAAACTCTCATGTTGCCGCCAGAAATTTCATCAATTAGGATGATTTTGTCATTTTCATCTACGCCGAATTCTAGTTTTATATCATAAAGGTCAAGACCTTTTTCTTTTAGGATATCACGGATAAGTCCGCAAATTTCTTTTGTAAGTCTTTTTAATTCTTTGTATTGGTCTGCTGTTGCAATATTTAAGGCTTCTAGACAGTCTTTAGAAATTGTAGGATCTCCTGCAGCGTCGTCTTTGATAGTAACTTCGAAAAATGCGTCTAGTGGGGCGCCTTCTTCTATGTATTTGCCGTATCTTTTGTAAAAAGAACCAACAGCCCTGTACCTGCAGATAAACTCAAGACCCTTGCCAAAAACTCTAGCTTTTTTTACTTCCATAGTGTTTTCATCTACATTTGCAGCTACATAATGAGTTGGGACATTTTTCTCATTGAGCTTGTTAAAGAAAAACTCTGTCATTCTTAGTCCAGCCTTACCTGCACCGTCGATTGAAAGACCTACTTGGTTTTCACCTGGATCGAAAACTCCATCTTTACCTGTAACGTCATCTTTAAATTTCATCAAGATGTTGCCATTATCGAGGCTATAGATGTTTTTTGTCTTGCCTTTGTAAATTAAATCCATTGTTTTCTCCTTATTTTTTTGTAATTATGATATAAATTTCTGACATTCTTACAAGTAAATTTTATTTACTAAGATAAATTTGTCAAGGTGAGATTAAAAAAATTTTAATTTGCTTTTACCATTGAAAAAAATAATAAAATAGATATACTAATTTTGTAGAAGAAAAGATAAGGAGTTAAAATGTCAAAAATAGCTGTCATAATGGGTTCGAAATCTGACTACAAAACTATGAAAGAATGCTGCTCTGTCCTTGATAAATTTGGCATAGAGTATGACAAGAGGGTTATCAGTGCGCATAGGACACCTGAGTTAATGGTTGACTTTGCGAAAAATGCTAGGAAAAACGGCTACAGCCTTATTATTGCTGCGGCTGGTGGTGCTGCACATTTGCCAGGTATGGTTGCTGCGTCAACTACATTACCTGTAATTGGTGTCCCAATTAAATCATCCACCCTAAACGGCGTTGACTCGCTTCTTTCTATTGTGCAA
>NZ_CAUPHG010000080.1:0-6859 GCF_963510915.1 uncultured Anaerococcus sp.
TAATGCCCTGGTCTTTTAAATAATTAATCATAATTCACCTCGGATTTATTATACATTTTGGATAAAAAAATTCATTACTTTATAAAATTTGATAAAATCTAGCAATAAACTTAAAACCGACAAGAAAATGCTTTCTTTTATTTGCTAGATGATGTATAATTAAGGAGGAAATGTCTAACTATAATATTGAAATAAATAATTATATATCAGATATGATAAAGGAGAAGAAAATGAAAAAAATGAGAAAGTTTATGGCACTTTTGATAGCCACAATCATGATGGCATCGAATATTGCCCCAGCTTTTGCGACTGGTGGGGATGAGCCTTTGCCATCACCAGCTGGTGAGGTCGATACTTGCCCTGCTGTGTCAGGATCTAATATTGAAGTAAAACCAGTAAAACCAGATAATGGAAAATCGGCAGCAGATCTTATAAAAAATCCTGACCAACCCGCTATCTATACCTTGCGTACAGATTATCTGGTACAAAGAGGTGAGGAATATGAAATAAACTCCCAACCCTATATAGCTAGTGTTGGTGCAGCGGCCACAGCAGATGAACAAAAGAAGGTTGCTCAGACCATAAAATTGCCTGAGTTTCCTGGTTACGACAAACCAAAAGATGCTATCGATAGTGACATTAATGATTATAAAATTACTTATGATATTGTAAAAGACGCAGCAAATGGTAAAAGTGAGACTGGGAATAAAGAAGATGGCTTTAAATATCAAGCTAACAAAGAATTTAAATATCCTGGCAAGAAAGTTCAATTTGAAGTAAAGCACGTCTTCCAAGACCTTGAAGACTTTACTAAATACACAAACCTAGATGGAACTATAACTAGTTCTGATGGTACTTTGATAGATGCTAAGGGAAACGAAAGTAAAGTTAATGAAAATGAGATAAAAAAGCATGAAAAGGTAACTAGTAAAGACGGAATCGCTGGTTCAAAGATAATAGTAGAACCTTTGGAAGAGGAAAAAAGAGAGGGTTTTGTTCCTGAACAATACAAAATAGAAGTACAAGTTCCTGAAGATACGAAAGATTTTATCTTAGAATATCGTTACAACCGTGCCCATTACGATGTAGTTTTTGACACACAAGGCGGAACAGAACTTCCAGCTCGTACACTTTATTATGGACAAGTGATTCCTAAAATTGCCGATGCAGACATACCTACAAAAGAAGGTGGCGAATTCCAAGGCTGGAAGCCATCTGTTGAATTAAAAACAAAGGATGGACAAACATTTAAGGCAAATGAAATCATTGCAGACGCAACCGGATCAGCCATCAAAAATCTTTATGCCAATTTGATCATGCCAGCAGGGAAAGTTACCTTCACAGCAGTCTGGAAGGACAAGGAAAAGGCCGGCTATGCCATCCAATTCTGGGCAGAAAAGGCAGACCATGCTGATAATGCCGGACTTTTAGATAAGTACGACTATATTGGCACTCGTGTATATAATGACCAAGCCACAGGCACAAGACCTGACCTGGATAATGAACCTGTAAAAGACATAGTCTTTCCGGACCTAGACAAAGCTCGTCTAAATAAGATATGGAAAGGCGCAAAATTTAATCGTGGCCAAAATCTTTATCTAAACAAGTTCTATGTTTACAACCAAGACCTAACTCGTGAGCAAAATGCGGACCCTGCAGATGTAAATTTAGTTAAGTCTGTTGATTCAACAGGTAAGACTGTCTATAATATCTACTACGACAGACAAGTCTATGACCTATACTTCACCAAGTCTAATGCTCAACCTGCTGCAAATACTTTCTACCCTGAAATTTGGGGATATGATGAAGCTCAAGGTGAGGTAGTGAAGAAGGGCGGTCCTGGTAATCCTTACCATTACAAGGCAAGATTTAACCAGCTAATGACTGGTTGGCCAAACGACGCCATGCAAACAAAAGGCTTTAGCGAAGGCATGCAATCCTTTGGCTGGGGACCAAACTATGATAGTCCAATTTGGCCAGTTCACTTAGACACACCTCCTTATAGATTAAACGCCGATGAATTCCTGGACATGGAAAACTACGATAGATGGGGCGGCTATACGAAAAAGATAGATAAGGGTGATGGAACAAGCATAAATTTAAAGTGGAACGAATTTACAACCCTTTCCTTTGGTATAAAGCAAGCCAAAGACTCTATGCCTCACCACATGGACTTTTGGATGGATGGCTTTAAGGATGACGAAACAATTATCCGCTACGACCTTTATAGGTTTAAGGCAGATACCAATTCTGACACTTATGCGCCTAGTTACCCAAAGGTTCAAGGCTTTACTGGTAAGAGAGCTAATGAAACACCGGAATATCTTGATTCAGATGGCATAGATGCTAAAAACGAAGAGCGTGCAGAAGTAACACCATTTCCAACTAAGACCTATACAGATATGTATGGAGAACGCCCTGTAGGCGAGATGAAATTTATTAAGGCCTTCTTTAATAATGGCGATGAATGGGGCGATCCTGACGGCTGGGACGGATTTGATAATAACGGCTACCTTAAATTTGAATACACTCGTAATAAGTACAAACTAAGGTTTAATTACGACCCATCAGTGATTAAGGGCGATAGTGACTTTGATAATACTAACTCAATAGATACTTTCTACGAATTTCCTCTAAAGGCCCTAAGTCCTGAATTAGAAGGCAACGAAGAATACAAAAAAGAAAATCCTGCCAACTTATTGGATAACCCAGAAAAGTTAAAAGAATTAAAACTTTCAGGCTTAGTAGATACAGACAAAGATGGAAAGTTGATAGTCAAAAGACCAGATGGCTTATCAGACCAAATGGTCTTTAAGGGTTGGGCATTAGACCCTGCCGGCACTAAGCTTATCAGGGAAAACCCAGGCGAAACTATGCCTAACCACCCAGTAAACCTATATGCTAAGTGGGGCGAGCCAGACTACAAATGGAATGTTACTTTCGACCCTAATGGGGGAGAACTAGAAGCAATTGAAGAAACAGAAGTCACTCAAAAGACAAAAACAATCCAAGAAGGGGACATAGGTCAAGAAGTAGAAAAAAACTATCCCAAAAAAGAAACCAAAGATGCCGATAAAAGAGATAAGCAAATCTTTACAGTAGTTCAAAGACAAAAATTAGTTGAACCTGCTGAAAAGCCTAAAAGAAAAGGCTACGACTTTATGGGTTGGGAAGTAATTCGTTACACAAAAGATGGCAATGGTAACTATACTGATGAGCAGGATGATTCATACCGAAATGAATATAGGGTTCCAGAATTATATTCCTTCGGTAACGACGTAGTAGCTCCAGTCTACCTAAAGGCAATTTGGACTCCAAACCAAAGGGTCGATGTTGATGTTGAACATTATTTCTTAGACAAGGATTATAATTTAGATGCTAAGAAGAAATCAAATCCTGTAAAGGAAACACTTAAAAATGTAAGGGTTAATTACATGGCATCGACTATCGGAGATAAGCAGGATGCTGATTATATCTTAGCTCCTCATTCAGAGTTAGAAAAGAAATTAACCGGTGACTTAAAGGCAACTTATGAAGAATATAATAATAGAGTTGGCTTAAACAACTCTTACTTCCAAACCTTTAGGGTAAAACCAGCAATGATTCCAGACCCAGATGATTCAAGTAAAATGAAACCTAACCCTGAGGCAGAAGATAATATCTTCAAATTTTTCTATAGACCATTTAGGAAGCGTGAGTACAAGGTTAACTACCTAGATGAAAGAGCTGAGGCTGAACTGGCTGAGGCGAAAACAGACGCTGAAAAGAAAGCAATAATAGAAAAGTATACTATTGCTGGTCAAGAAAAAGTCATCAACGGCAACCGCCATTTTGATGCTAGAAACTATAAACCAATCCCAGGTTGGAAATTAGTAAGTGCCCCACAACAACAACTATTCTTCGATGTTGAGGAAGATACAAATAAATTACTAGGCATTAACGGCACAGGGTCAGATGAGATTAACTTCTATTATAAGGACGTAAGAGTAATTGAAGTGCCAGAAAATGATCCAGTACCAGATGGTTACGTCAGAGTAACCTTTAAGGCCGTCAAAAACGGCAAACTCGAAGAAGATGGTAAAGCCAAAACTGTTTGTTACGATGTAATAAAGGGCCTAGAATTTTCTAATATTCCAGTTCCTGATACTATGGAATATAAATCAGAGAAATCTGGCGTAGAAATTGTACCTAATAAGGACTATCAATTTGTAGGTTGGGAACGTGAAGAAGATCAATCAAAAGGTCTTTTAGGTAATGATAAAGGTGTATGTGAGAATTACACTTATGTTGCGAAATTTGAAAAACCACAAGGTAAAATCACAATCACAAAAGTCCTAGAAAACAAACCTGTTGAGAAAAAGTCAATAATGGCAAGGATGGCCGCTCTTGTACCAATGAAGTTTACATTCAAAGTCACAGGACCAGAAATAAATGGATCTAAGACCGTTGCGCCAAAACAATATGAAGAAGAAATCGAATTGGCTGCAGGTGAATCTATAACATTAGATGGACTATTTGATGGAAAATATACTGTCGAAGAAACAGGGGCCAATGGATATACACCTTATTATGTAGATGGCGAATATGTCAAGGGAAGTTCAAAATTATCAGCAAAACCAATTGAGGTTGAAATTAAAAAAACTGATAATAAAAAAGACTATGAAAAAATCCTAACTGTAGTAAATAAAAACGTCAAACCAGAAAAACCAGGCGAGACCAATGATAATATTATTAATATTACAGTTAAGAAAGTTTGGAAGGGCGGCAAGAAGCCAGCTACTAAGATTGAACTTTGGAGAAAAGGCTACAAGGCAGAATACAAAGAAGACTCGACAAATGAAGAAAAAGCAAAAGCTCAAATTGATGAAAAAGTAGGAGACTTTACTACAACTCCTGAGGGAGATAAGGAACAATCTCATACTTTTAATGACCTTCCAAAACACGACCCAAGCGGTAGGGAATTTGTCTACTATGCAAAAGAACCAAAAGTTCCAGAAAATTATGAACTAACAGATAGTGATGATGATAAGTTAACAATTACCAACAATTATAAAATTCCAAAAACAGAAGAAGATATAATTGGTAAAAAGATATGGGATAAAGTTCCAGAAGGTAGCGAAACTCCTACAGTCAAACTTGAACTTTGGAGAAAGACTTCAGACAATGGAGATCCTGAAAAAGCAGTAGATAAAGCAGAAGCACTTGATGCTCAAAATCAAGTAAACTTCAGCAAGCAAGATAAGACTGACAAAGACGGAATTGACTATACTTACTTTGTAAAAGAAGTATTTGATGATGCAAATGAACAAGCTAAGTGGACTGTAAGCGGAGAAGGTACTTTAGAGTTAACTAACACTTTCAAGACAACACCAGCACCTGCAACTTATACAGTAACATTTGACAACAAAGATCACGGAGCAAAACCAGCTGATCAAAAAGTTGAAGCAGGTAAAACTGCAACAGAACCAACACCTGCATTAACAGCAGATGGATTTGATTTTGGCGGATGGTATACAGATGAAAACTTTGGACATAAGTATAATTTTACTACTCCAGTAAACAGCGATATTACTCTATATGCAAAGTGGACAGCAAAAACTGTAACACCACAACCGCAACCAGAAACATTTACTATCAAGTATATCTCTATGGATGAACAAATGGGTAAAGTAAGCAATGATCATGACACAGGAGATACTACTACTGGTACAATCAATGGTTCAACAGCAACAGCAAATGAAGGATATAAGTTCGTTCACTGGTTAGGTACAGACGGAAACACATATACAGTTGCAGAATTAGTACCAACTGAAAAGAAGAATGCAACTTATATAGCTATCTTCGAAGCTCTTCCAGAAACACCAGAACCAGATGAGATTCAAATCTTATATATCCCTGCTGATGAAACAATGGGTTCAGTAGACCTAGCAAAAGAAGAAGTTGCTAAGGGTGGAATAATCCAAGGCTCAACTGCAACAGCAAAGCCGGGATATAAGTTCCTACAATGGATTGACAAGGATGGTAATATAGTATCAGATCAACCTACATTTACACCAAATACAAATGTATCTGCAGTTTATGTAGCTATGTTTGAAAAAGATACAACAGTCACCCCACCAACACCACCAACTCCAGGTGGAAATATACCAGGTGGAGGAACAACTAGACCAGATCCTAATAATCCTGATGATGGAAAACCAGAAGATAAACCAGGCGAAAAACCAGAGGATAAACCGGGCGAGAAGCCAGAAGATAAACCGGGCGAGAAGCCAGAAGATAAACCAGGTGAAAAACCAGATGATAAACCAGCAAAACCAGATGACAAACCATACAAACCAAGCAGTGGTAAATCACCTAAGAAGACTGGTACTAATATCATCACAGATGTAAGAAACTTCCTAAGTCCAAAAACAGGTATAGTAAGCAACTATGAACTTTACCTAGGATTGATGGCAGCTTCTAGCGTTGGACTATTCTTTACAAGAGAAAAAAAGAATAAGGACGAAGAATAAGATTAAAAGATCGTAAGCGAAAGCTTGCGGTCTTTTTTTGCCCAGGAAAGAAAGGGGAAGGCTGAGGGAGATATTTCATAAATTAGAGGTCCTATATTTGTGGGATTCCTCACTTCGTTCGGAATGACAGAGGGTCTGGAAAAGTCAATCTCTAATCGTCATGTCGAACGTATGTGAGACATCTTATGAATGAGGTCTTTTGTTTATAAGTTCCCTCCTCCGCCTTTGGCGTCGTTCGAGACGGCGCTTGGGAGTGCTGTACTAAAATCAATCCCTTGCGCCATGTCGAGCGAATGTGAGACATCTCATGAACGTGGGGGTCTTTTATTCATAAGATCCCTCCTCCT
>NZ_CAUPHG010000081.1:0-6790 GCF_963510915.1 uncultured Anaerococcus sp.
AGAAAGGAAGAATTATGGAATATCAAAAACCCTTTATTTATATAGATACAAATTTCAGTTCAGCTGATGGACTTTTTGTAAAAATGGCCCTAGATTCTTTCAATTTTGAACTTGTAGGCCTATCTTCAAACAAGTCTTATATGTCAAGTGCAGCTGCTGGTGAAAATATTTTAGGTCTTGTCAATAATGCAGACCTTTATTTGAGCGTGGCTAAAAATTATGATGACCTAGAATCAAACTTTGATGAAGAAATTTTTACGCCTGTAGCTGATTATCTAGAAGATGTAGATGCTTTTGAAAATCTTTATGACCTTGCAAGTGACTGTGGAAGGCTTGATATAATAGCAAGTGGAGATTTGGGAAATATAGCCAAGGCCATCCGTGAGTTTGATGATTTTATTGACTTTGTGGACCATATTTTCTTATTTATCCCAGACTTAAAAAAATTATCAAAAGAAGATTTGACAGACCTTGACCTAATTTTATCTTCAGGCATAGAAATATTTGCCATTGACCAAAAATTTGCTAATAATTTTACCTTAGAAGAAAAAGATTTGACAACCATAATCAAAACTCATCCTCAAATGGAAAAACTTTTGAAATCCTACGACGGGGAGCCACTAATAGGCGCTCTACTTCTCTACCTGTCCCAAAGGCCAGAAGCTTTTATCTTCGAAGAAGCAGGACTTAAAATTAATTTTGATGAAAAAATTCTAGAAAGGACTGAATCAAGGCCAAAGGCCTACATGGTAAACAAGGTCAATGAAGAAAGTTTTTATGACTATCTAAGGGCAATTCTATGCGATTAAAATTTCCTGGACCAAGGATAAGGAAAACTGGTCTTGCAGTTTTGATATCGATGATAATTTCTCACTACAGACCTGGTGAAGGCCTCGCCTTTTATTCAGCGATTGCAGCCATTATCTGCATGCAACAAAATGTCCACCAAACCTTTCACAAGGGCCTAGGCAGGATAATTGGAACTCTTTTTGGTGGAACAATGGGTCTTATCTATCTTTTGGCCTTTCCAGATGAAAAATTTCCAGAAATTGTAGACTTATTTGTGATTGCTATCTTGGTTACAATAATTATTTGGGTTATGTCAATGATAAATAAAAAAGAAGCAGTTTCTATTGCTGGAATTGTATTTTTATCGGTTACAATAAACCATGCAGGGGATCTTGTGCCTTTTGAATTCGCCTTAAACAGGGTTATTGATACCTTGCTTGGTGTTCTTGTTGCTTTTTATGTAAATTATATAGATTTCAAATTAAAAGAAACTCTAAAATCTGAATCCTAGATTTTGGAGTTTTTTTATTTGAGAAATTAAAAAAATTTTATTTCTAGGAAAATGATAACAATATTTAGAAATCAAGACTTGATAAAAATAATTGCAAAAGATTTTACTGAATACATTTGACAATGTAATAAAGCGAGTATATAATTATCACTATAATATGATAAAGGAGTAACAAATGAAACCAATTATGAAGAAGGTGACATCTGTATTTTTACTGGCTTTTGTATTTATGGGCCTAGTTGGATGTCAGAAAGTAGATGACAAGGCGGCAAATAACGAACCTAAGCAAGAAGCGGCTGAGTCAAAAGATGGAAATAACAAAGATAAGGCAGAAGTAGCCGTAAATAACAAAGCTCAGTTTGAAAAGCTTAAAGAAGGTGAAGACTTCCATATAGGAATTGTAAGTTCTACAGTATCTCAAAGTGAGGATGAGTTCCGTGGTGCTCAGGCTGCCATGGAAAAATATGGCAAGGCTTCTGAAGGTGGAATAATCGTTCACGATACATACCCAGATAAAATTGAAACTGAAATGGAAACAACAATTTCTAAGATTAAGGCTATGGCTGATGATCCAAAAATGAAGGCAATTATTGTAAACCAATCAGTACCAGGTACAACTGCAGCTTTCACAGATATTAGAAAATCTAGACCTGATATTATCCTTGTAAACCTAACTCCACAAGAAGACATCCTCATGACTTCTAATGTATCAGACCTAGTTGTGGATGCTGATAATATTTCTAGGGGCTACAGGATGATTAAAGCTGCTCAAAAGATGGGCGCTAAGAAATTTGCCCACATCACTTTCCCAAGGCATATGGCAATTGAAACTCTTGCTATAAGACGTGCTATCATGGAAGAAGCTTGTAAGGACCTAGGCATGGAATTTATTTCCTTAAACGCCCCAGACCCTACAACAGATATTGGTACACCAGGTGCCCAACAATACCTAGCTGAAAATATAGGCCCATGGATTGAAAAATATGGCAAAGATACAGCATTTTTCACAACTAACGATGCCCTTACAGAACCACTTTTAAGAGGTGTTGCTGCAGGCGGAGCAATCTTTGTTGAACCAGACCTTCCAAGCCCAATCATGGGTTATCCATCAGCTTTCTCTATAGGCCTTGATGATATAGCAGGCGATTGGCCAGCAATCCTAAAGAGAGTAGAAGAAGTTGTAATCGAAAAAGGTGGTAAAGACAGAATGGGTACATGGGCATATTCACTTGGATATACCAGTACAGTTGCTGCTGTTGACCTAGTTATAGATGTTTTAAATGGCAAGGCTGATATAAATAATCCTGATGATATTAAAAAGGCCTTTGAAAGTGAAACAGCTGGAGCTAAGTGGGTTGTTTCTAAGATGATCAATATGCAAGACGGTAAGGAACTTCCAAACTACGCCCTAGTTGCCCAAGATACCTATGTATTTGGAAAGGGCTACCTAGGAATGACAGAAGAAAAAGTTGACGATAAGTACAGAAAGATCAACGTAAACGTTGAAGATATGGTTGAAAAGCAAAAAGAATCCGAAGGTAAATTCGAATAAAATTTTGGCCTAAGCAGTGGAAGTTTTCGATCCTGCTTAGGCTTTGCTAAGTAAAAGAGAAGTGAGTTATAGATGTTAATGGAAATTAGGGGCCTGAGTAAGAGCTTTGGTCAAAATAATGTTTTAAAAAATGTAAATTTTACTATCGATGAGGGTGAAGTTGTAGGTCTTGTTGGAGAAAATGGGGCTGGTAAGTCTACCCTAATGAATATTATATTTGGTATGGAATTTATTAAAAATACTGGTGGTTATGAGGGAGAGATAATCCTAAATGGGGAAAAAATCAACTTCAAAAATCCAATCGACGCTCTAAAGGCGGGAATAGGCATGGTCCACCAGGAATTTTCTCTCATACCAGGTTTTACTGTTGCTGAAAATGTGACTTTGAATATGGAAAATACCAAAAAGACACCGATGTCAGCTATCTTTGGCAAGGGCTATGAGCTAATAGATGCCAAGGCTAATATAAGAGATACAGAGAAAACCTTAGATAAGCTAGGAGTGGACTTAAATCCAAAGGAATATGTGAGCGAACTACCTGTTGGTCACAAGCAATTTATAGAAATTGCCAGGGAAATTAAGAGGGAAAATATCAAACTTTTGATTATGGACGAGCCAACAGCAGTTTTGACTGAAAGTGAAGCGGATATTCTAATCTCTTCCCTAAAAAAACTTGCTGCCAAGGGCATAGCTATTATTTTTATTTCGCATAGACTAAGAGAAATCCTAGAACTTTGCGATAAGGTAATAGTCCTTAGAGATGGGGAAATTGTTGAAGATAAGCCGGCAGCAGGCCTTAACATTAAGCAAATTGCAGGATGGATGATGGGCAAGTCAAATAGGTCAGCCTATGTAGATGATGATCAAAGGAAAATCAATGAAGATGATATTATCTTTGAGGCCCAAAATCTTTATGTAGAAATGCCAGGTGAGATGGTTTATGATGCTAATTTTAAGGTAAGACGTGGTGAAATTTTTGGCTTAGCTGGTCTTGCTGGTCAAGGCAAACTTGGGATAGCAAATGGTATCCTGGGAACCTACCCAGTAAAGGGAAGAGCCTTCTTTAATGGCGAAGAGCTAAAATTAGCTGATACAAGTTCTATTTTGAAGAAAAAAATCGCCTTTGTATCCGAAGACAGGCGTGGGGTTGGGCTTTTGCTCGGCGAAGATATTGCCCTAAATATTGCCTTTAACGCCATGGAAGTTTTTGATAAGTTTATCAAGAAAATTTTTGCTTTTAAATTTAGGGATGATGAGGCGATTTTAGAAAATGCTAATAAATATATAGACAGTCTTGCCATTAAAACTCAAGGGCCAGGCGAACTTGTGGGTAGGCTTTCTGGTGGAAACCAACAAAAAGTGTGCCTAGCCAAGGCTTTTTCAATGGATCCAGATTTATTATTTGTATCTGAACCAACCAGGGGAATTGATATCGGGGCTAAAAGACTTGTTCTTGATTCTCTTAAAAAAGCCAACAGAGAAGATGGCACAACTATAATTATGATTTCATCAGAACTTGAAGAACTACAGTCAGTATGCGATAGGATAGGAGTTGTCTGCGAGGGTAAAATCGTAGGAGTCCTTGACCCTGATGCCAGTGCGGAGGATTTTGGTTTGTTAATGAGTGGAGAGGAGCTAGGAAATGAATAAAATTAAAGACTTTGTTTCAAAAGTTGGTATAGCAAGATTTATCATTGCCCTATTTTTGCTAAGCTTATTTATAGCAGCCCCTGCCGCAGGTATTAGCGTAAAAAGCTCTCTAGAAAACGTAATTGCAAGATTTGGTATGTTTGCCATCCTAGTTCTATCTTTGATACCAATGATTGAAGCGGGATGTGGACTAAATTTCGGTATTCCAATAGGAATTGTAGCTGGAATTCTTGGAGCGGTTATTTCCCTAGAATTTAATGTAGGAGGCTTTGGAGGAATCTTTCTTGCCATGGCTATCGGAGCTCTTATTGGGGTGATTTTTGGATTTTTCTATGGCATCTTGCTTAATAAAATTATTGGTGACGAGATGTTGATTTCAACTTATGTTGGATTTTCATTCACAGCCTTTATGTGTATAGCCTATGTATTTTTACCTTTCAAAAACCCGGTTTCAGTCCTATCCTATGGGGGAAGCGGTCTTCGTCAGCAAATCCCCGTTTCTGATTATTGGATGAAAAATGTTGAAAGTGCTACAGGAGGAGTAAATTCTGTAGGACTTCTTTCAGATTTTTTGGCCTTTGATCTTTTTGGAGTCAGGATTCCTATCGGTATGCTTTTATTTTTTGCTATCATGGCCATCCTTGTTTGGGGACTTTTTAGGACAAAGACAGGTACTGCCATGTCTGTAGTAGGCTCTAATTACGAATACGCTAAAGCGAGTGGTATTAATATTAAAAAAGTAAGACTTAAAGCTATTGTTCTTTCAACAGCAATCGCAGCTATGGGTATAGTTATTTACCAGCAATCCTATGGTTTTATCCAGCTTTACCAAGCACCAGCATCCTTTACCTTTCAGACTGTCGCGTCAATCCTAATTGGAGGAGCGACTTTGAATAAGGCAAAGATTAGTCATGTAATCATAGGTACCCTTTTATTCCAAGGGGTAATAACTCTTACCCCTACAGTTATAAATGGACTTTTGTCTATAGATGTTTCAGAAGTTATGAGACTTATCATAACAAATGGAATGATAGTTTACGCCCTCACAAGGAGGATTGACAATGATTAAAAATAAATTTTCAACCAGACACCTTGTTCCTGTAATGTTTATGGTAATTTGCTTGGTGGGTTACATCCTTAGTGGTGCCCAGCTAGGATTTATTACAAGCGAGCTTGCAAATAGGCTTGTTCGTAATACCTTCTTAGTATTAAGTTTGATTATCCCAATCATTGCTGGTATGGGTATAAACTTTGGTATTCCACTAGGCGCCATGGCTGCCCAGGTAGGTTTAATTTTCTCCCAAGATTTAGGCTTTACAGGCCTCCTGGGTATAGCAGTGGCGGCTGTGATTGCTTTTCCAATTGCTATTGTCCTTGGTTTATTTTCGGGCAATGTCCTAAACAGGGCCAAGGGTCGAGAGATGATTACATCTATGATGCTTTCATTTTTTATGCTTGGTGTTTATATGCTTGTGATCATGTTTTTCACAGGTACTATTATTCCAATTAGGGATAAGTCAATGCTCTTATCTTCAGGAGTTGGAATTAAAAACTCTATTACACTTACAACAGCAGGTGCTCTTGATAATGCTTTGAAATACAGGATTCAAATACCTTTAGGTAAGGATCAAATAAAATTTGATGTGCCAGTTCTAACTATTTTTATAATAGGAATCTTATGTGTTTTCATAACCTACTTTAAAAAGACTAAGCTCGGACAAAACATGAGAGCTGTCGGTCTTGACCAAGATGTAGCCAACAACTCAGGCTTAAATGCTGATAAGATTAGGGTAAAATCTATTGTTTACTCAACAGTTCTTGCAGCCTTTGGTCAGTTAATCTACCTTCAAAATATCGGCACTCTTGCAACTTATGCAGGTCTAGACCAGGCAGCTTTATATGCAGCTGCAGCCCTCCTTGTAGGGGGAGCATCAATACTAAAGGCCTCTATAGTTAATGCCATTATAGGTACAGCTCTCTTTCACTTGATGTTCATAATCATGCCACTTGCTGGAAAGGAAGTGACAGGAGATGCCATGGTTGGTGAATTTTTAAGGACCTTTATATCCTATGCCATAGTTACAATATCATTAATCCTTCACGAATATAATAGGAAAAAGGAAATTAAAGAAAATCGACTCAAGGCCATTGACCTAGAGGCGAGAACTGCCAAGGCAGCTAGTTAAAAATGTTATTTCATATACTCTCATAAGGTGCTGTTGCAAATTATGAATAACTATCGTCACATCATCATAGGGTTCTCTCTCAAAGTTTGCCTCTTAGGGCCG
>NZ_CAUPHG010000082.1:0-6657 GCF_963510915.1 uncultured Anaerococcus sp.
CTGACGAAGAAAAAGAAAAAGAACTACAAGAAACTGCTAAAAACTACGGCGTAGAAGACCTTGAAAAATTCAAAGAAATCTTCGCTAAAAACGTATCAGACGAAACTCTTGTAGAAAATATCAAGAGAAGAAAAGCTGTAGAATTCCTTGCTTCAAAAGCAAAGGCTCTTCCTCACGAAGAATACCACAAATTTGTAGAAGAAAATTCTAAAAAAGAAGCAAAAGAAGACTAAGATTTTCTAGCAGTTTCCAAAGGGATTTTCCCAGAAAGGAGACACAGTGTTAGCTAAAAATTATTTAGTACCAACTGTTATTGAGCAAACAAACAGAGGCGAAAGAGCCTATGACATATATTCAAGACTTCTTAAAGATAGGATAATTTTCCTATCTGGAGAAGTTCGTGATGAAGTAAGCGATATAATAATCGCCCAACTTCTTTTCCTAGAAAGCGAAGACCCAAACAAGGATATACATTTTTATATAAATTCCCCAGGTGGAGTTGTAACAAGCGGGCTTGCAATCTATGACACAATGAATTATATAAAACCTGATGTATCAACAATCTGTATTGGTCAAGCAGCCTCAATGGGAGCTGTATTATTATCTTCTGGAGCAAAAGGCAAGAGATTTTCCCTACCAAACTCCAATATAATGATCCACCAACCTTCTGGAGGTGCCCAAGGTCAAGCATCAGACATAGTTATCCAAGCTGAGCAAATCCTTAAAATTAAGGCCAACCTCAATAGGATTTTGTCAGAAAATACAGGCAAGGACCTAGCTACTATTGAGAAGGATACAGACAGAGACTTTGCCATGACAGCAGAAGAGGCCTTAAAATATGGTCTAATTGATAAAGTTATAGAAAGTAATAAGTAAAATGGCTGATAAGGAAAAAAGTACGGTAAGATGTTCTTTTTGTGGTAAAGATGCCAGCCAGGTCAAGAGAATAATAGCAGGAGCGGATGGTTATATTTGCAACGAATGCGTTGAGCTCTGCTCTGAGATTATTAAGGAAGACAATAAGGTAGAGGATGGCTTTGATTTTGATTTCAAACTTTCAAAACCAAAGGATATAAAGGCCTATCTTGATTCTTATGTCATTGGCCAGGAAGATGCAAAAAAAACCCTATCTGTGGCTGTTTATAACCACTACAAAAGAATTACCAGCAATGAAGAAGATTCAGAAGTTGAATTACAAAAATCAAATATTTTAATGCTTGGACCAACAGGATCAGGTAAGACTCTCCTTGCTCAAACACTTGCCAGAAAGCTTAATGTTCCATTTGCCATTGCAGATGCTACAAGCCTTACCGAAGCAGGTTATGTGGGTGAGGATGTAGAAAATATTATCTTAAAATTAGTCCAAGCGGCTGACTATGATATAGAAGCAGCAGAACTTGGTATTGTCTATGTTGACGAGATAGATAAGATAACAAGAAAGAGTGAAAACCCATCTATAACCCGTGACGTAAGCGGGGAAGGTGTTCAACAAGCTCTTCTTAAATTAATAGAGGGAACTGAGGCCAATGTTCCACCCCAAGGTGGCAGAAAGCACCCATCTCAAGAATATATTAGGGTAGATACTACAAATATTTTATTTATCCTAGGTGGGGCCTTTGAGGGAATCGGTGATATAATAAACCAAAGACAAATGGATAAGACCATTGGTTTTGGTGCAGATATTACAAATAGAGAAAAAACTGACCTATCTATGGTAAATACCGAAGACTTATTAAAATTCGGTCTTATACCAGAATTCATAGGCAGGGTTCCTATTATAGTTAGCCTTGATGCCCTTGACGAAGAAGCCCTTGTAAGGATTTTAAAGGAGCCCAAAAACTCCCTAATCAAGCAATATCAAAAGCTTTTTGACCTTGACGATGTAAAGCTAAGCTTCAATGACGATGCTATAGATGAAATTGCGAAAAAAGCTTACGACCAAAAGACAGGAGCTAGGGGGCTTAGGACAATTATTGAAAATCTCCTTTTGGATGTGATGTATGAAATTCCATCAAGAGAGGAAATCAAGGAAGTAATTGTAACCAAAGAATCTATCGATGACCATAGTAAACTAGAATACAAAAAGAAATAAAAATTCAAAAGGGGAATGCTAGTCATTTCCCTTTTTATAACTAAGAGAGGCAAGTATGAAAGAAGTTTATAAAATAAGTGAAGTAAATCTCCCCCTAATTCCCCTTAGAGGATATTGGGTTATGCCTACTACTATGCTCAACTTTGACTCATCAAGATCTATATCAAAAAATGCTGTAGAAAATGCAAAGCTAAACAACGAAGAATTGTTTTTGGTAAACCAGCTAGATATTTTTGATGATAATCCAAAAGCAGATGGCCTCCAAGAGGTCGGCATAGTAGCTGAAATCAAGGAGACTTTTCCTCTTCCAAATGGAGATATAAGGGTTTTTGTTCAGGCGACAGGTCTTGGCAAACTAAAAAAACTCCATGTGGCTGAAGGTTTCCTAAGGTGTGAGATTGAAAAATACGAATATATAGAAGAAAATCAAGAAAAAACAGACAACCTAGAAGCTCTTCGAAAACTTTTGGTAAGTGATTTTAGGGATTTTGCCATGATTAACGATGATATACCTGATGAAATCGCCTACGGCATGACTGAGCTAGAAAATTATCACAGGTTGGTAGACCTTATTTGCTACCACCTTGACCTTGCACCAAAGGAATATTATCAAATTCTTTCAACCTTTGATGCCAAGGAGAGGATGGAACTCCTTCATAGGATTATAAACAAGGAAATAGAACTTAAAAACTTAGGAACCGAGATAGAGCTTGCTGTTACAGAAAATATAAACCAGTCCCAGAAGGAATACTACCTAAGGGAAAAGATGGATGTTTTGAAGAAGGAACTTGCCTCTACTACTGGCCAAGCAGAAAACGAAGTTGACGAATTAAGGGCTAAGATAAAGAAGATTAAGTTTGATAAACAAGCTAGAAAATCGCTTGAGAAAGACCTTGACAGGCTAGATCTTATCCCAGAGATGAGTCCAGACTATGGTGTTTTGTCATCATACTTAGACTTTGTAGTTGGTCTTCCTTGGAGCAAAAAATCTAAGGAAAGCCTTGATATCAAAAGGGCCACAGAAATTCTAGACCAAGACCACTACGGTCTAAAAGATGTCAAGGAAAGAATCCTTGAGTCAATCGCAGTTAAGATTAAAAATAAATCTGTAAAGGGGTCTATAATTTGTTTGGTCGGCCCTCCAGGAGTTGGAAAAACTTCTATTGCAAAATCTGTCGCTCGTGCCCTTAACCGTGAATTTGTTTCAATGAGACTGGGTGGGGTGACTGATGAATCAGAAATCAGAGGCCACAGGAGAACCTATGTTGGCGCCATGGCAGGTCGTGTGATTGCTAATATCAACCGTATCGGTGTTAAAAATCCAGTTTTCCTCTTAGATGAGATTGACAAATTGGGATCAGATTTTAGGGGAGACCCATCAAGCGCATTGCTCGAAGTACTTGATCCAGAGCAAAATGATAAATTTATCGACCGCTATTTGGATATACCATTTGACCTATCGGATGTATTTTTCCTAACCACAGCCAACGACATAAATCAAATTCCAGATGCACTTTTTGATAGGCTAGAGGTCATTGAATTATCTGGCTATACCCCAAGTGAAAAGCTAAATATAGCCAAAAAATACTTGGTTAAAAAGCAAATGGCAAATACTGGTCTAAAAGAAGAAGAATTTTCTATTTCGGATAAGGTTATAGAAAGAGTTATCAAGGCTTACACCAGAGAAGCAGGTGTGAGGGAGCTTGAAAGGTTAATTGGTAAGATTTGCCGTCGTTCTGTTAAGGAAATCCTTGAAGGCAAGGATACAGTGAGAGTCACCATGCAAAACTATACCAAGTTTTTAGGTCGTGAGAAGTTTATTGACGACCATATTTCTAAGGAAGAAAAGGTTGGAGTTGTAAATGGCCTTGCTTGGACTTCTGTTGGTGGAACTATGCTTACTGTGGAAGCCAACGTCATGGAAGGTAAGGGTAATGTAGAATTTACTGGATCTCTTGGAGATGTCATGAAGGAATCTGGTCAAGCAGCAATAGTCTATATAAGATCAAATGCAGACAAACTTGGTATTAAGGGTAAGTTTTACGAAACAAAAGACATCCACGTCCACGTTCCAGAAGGGGCAACACCAAAAGACGGTCCATCTGCAGGTATTACTATGACCACAGCTATTGCTTCAGCCCTTACAGGCAGAAAGGTCAAAAACAACCTCGCTATGACAGGTGAAGTAACCATTACTGGAGATGTTCTTGCTATTGGTGGTCTAAAGGAAAAGGCTCTTGCAGCCTACGCCTATGGTATCAAAAATGTGATTATTCCAAAGGATAACGAGAGAGATACAGAAGATATTGATAAGGAAATTAGAGATAAGATAAACTTCATTCCAGTTACAAATGTGGCTGAAGTAATCGAAAGGGCTCTTATATGAAAATCAAAAATATAGAACTCGAGCAGGTGGCAGGTTTTAAGGCCCAGTGGCCGAAAGACTCCCTAGCAGAAATCGCCTTTGTTGGTAGGTCCAATGTAGGCAAGTCTTCCTTTATAAATTCATTTTCAAATAGGAAGGCAATCGCCAGGACCTCTTCCAAACCAGGCAAGACCAGAACTATAAATTTTTATAGGGTCAATGATGAATTTAGGCTGGTTGACCTACCCGGTTATGGTTTTGCTAAGGTATCAAAGACTGAAAAAGCCAAGTGGGATAAGTTAATCAACGAATATCTCCACGATAGGGAAAACCTCAAGGAAGTATTTTTGATAGTAGACATCCGCCACGAGCCAACAGCCCTAGATAAGCAAATGTATGAGTGGATAATAGATTCGGGCTACATGGGTTTTGTAATCGCAACTAAGTTCGACAAAATTTCCAAGGGCCAAATCCAAAAACACATCAAGCAAATAAAAAAGAAGCTAGAAATAGAAGACGAGGGCCTAATTTTCGCCTACTCTTCAGAGACCAAACACAACAAGGACGTCCTTGAAGAACAGGTTGAGGTTATAATAAATGCTTAAAGGCAAAGCGATTTTAGGTTTAAAGAACATTCCTCCGTCCGTAATTCCGATGACCGCAGGGAAGAGGAATCCCACAAAGAAGGACCTATCATATTAAAAAATATTTACAAGGAGGCTTTGGCCTTCTTTTTTTGTTTGAGGGGGGGAGAATGGGTATAAATATAAAGAGGAAAAAGAAAGGAAAAATCATGGCCAGAAATCTTTCTAACAAAGAAAAACGAATTTATTTGGGATTTTTAATTGGGATGTGGATTTTGATTATTTTGTCGGTTTATACCATGAAAGTCTATGAAATCTGGTATTTCTTTGCGATTTTTTTGGCTTGGGGACTTATATTTTTACTATATCAGAATTATCTTGGAATCAGAGTTGATAAAAAGCTCGGAACCTATCTGGGCGACCTGCCTAAAAAGGATACTTATAGGTATTATATTGCGGGATTTTTAAATATCTTAGCCATAAATTTGACTATAAGCCTTGATGTAAAATTTATAGTCCTTGTAGGCTTAGCATCAGCCTTTATGTTCTATGAATCATACAAGATGATAGAAGATGCTTACTAAAAAAGTAGGTGATTTTCTCACCTACTTTTAAATTACTTATTTTGCTGAAAGAGTAAATTCTGCGACTTTTTCGTAGTTTCCGTCTGTTAGTCTGCCGGAGTTTTCATTTATTTTTGATCTTGATAGGGTGAAGGTAATTTCTCTTCCGTCCTTGATTTGATCTAGGCTTAGGTCTGAGAACTCGTTGTTATAGAGGAAAGTAGCTATGCCGTGATCAACTGTTCTTATGTCAAGTTCTATTTTTTTGCCGTCCTTGTCAAGGCCTTCAAGTTGGTAGTCATAGTCTGCATCAAGGCCTTCAATTATAGCGGTCATGGTGATTGGGTTTACTTTCATTAATTTAATATTTGATCCATTTTCAAGTTCGTAGTCTTGCGCTAAGACTTTGTTGTCTTCATTAACAAGATTTGTAGAAGCCTCGATAGATACGATATCACTCTTTGTTCCCTGTAGGAAGTAGAGGTCTACATCTGCATTTTCTAAGCTAGGAAAGTCCTTGTCAAAGTTAATCATGGTTGATGTTGTATAAGTTTCGCCGTCTTCATTATCAGCTGCAGAACCAGATTCGCCAAGGGCCTTATAGGTTTCGCCGTTGATTACAACCTTATAAATACTTGATTCTCTTGTAGAAAATGCCATACCATTTACTTTGTTACTTGTATCTCTGAGGACGTTTAGGAAAATATGATTATCTTCAATGGCAAGATTATTAAGGATAAAGGAGTCTTCGCCAATGGTGATTGGCTTATTAAGCTCAGTTACATATTTGTAAGACTCTGGGCTTGCTCCGAAGGTTTCCATGAAGGATACCTTGACATCTGTTGAAAATTTAGAAACTTCAGCTCTTACTGGTGGGACGGTAAGTCCTAGTGCAAGCAAGAGGGCTGCTGCAACTGCCATATATTTTTTATTTGATTTTTTCTTATAAGTTTTTGCTGTCATATATAATCTCTCCTTTTCTATATCATTTAATTCAAATTCGTCAGTTTCAAAGTCTAGGTCATTTATCTTATCATAAACATTTTTCATTTT
>NZ_CAUPHG010000083.1:0-6615 GCF_963510915.1 uncultured Anaerococcus sp.
GGGCAAGGTGGGTTTGACATAAAACCTCAGCTGCCTTTCTCATTTTTTCAAAATAAGTTTCATTGTATATTCTAATCAAAATTTTACTCTCCTAAAAAGGACGCCTTGGCGCCCTTTGTTTTATAGTTGTTTACTTGCTATATAGACGTACTTATCATCGTTAATTTCTGGTTGAATTTCCCAATTTGAGCCCATAGAAATAGATTCTCCAAGCTTATCTAGGTAATACATTATAATTCCAGCATCAAGTAGGTTTACATTTCCCTTATAATCTTCTATATAAAGTTTTATCAAATCATCTACAAGAACAAATCTCCAAGGTTGGGCATTATAGGCTGATGGAGCAAATCTAGCATATGAAAATATTTCGTCTAGGCCTCTTTGTTCAAGGTCTTCGTTTGTAGCTTTTTTACCGAGTTCATCTATAAAAACAAACTCCCCAATACCTTTCCTATCGTCAAATTTATGTTCCCTAACAGTTTCATCAACTGGATAACCAATAGCTAGAAGAAGTCTTACCTCTCCCTTATCATATGCAAAAATCTCTTTTTTGATTGACTCATCAACTTCACCTACTGTTATCCAACAATTTCCTATGCCCATTTTGTCAAGTTCAGTAATTATTTCTTCAACACCATAAGCACCCTTAACAAGGCTTGCAGGATTATCATTTAAAGTATTTAAAGCTAAGTAAGCAGGAGCATCAATCATTATTCCGCCATAACCAGCCTTACCGTCTAAAGCTTTATAAACCTTTTCTCCATCAGATTGAACTATAAAAGCAAGGTCATCCTTACCTAATTTTATAATTTCACCATCAATTACTTTTTGGATTTTTTCTAAATCTGCTTGCTTAATAGCCATGTCTTTGAAATCTCTGGTTGAAGTTCTTGATTTTAAAAATTGTGTTGTAAGCATATTTTCCCCCATATTTTTATTCTACTACTTGTATTATACTATACCTACTATCTATTTTATCATATTTTTCAAAAAAATATATGGTATCATGATAATATGATATTAACTGACATTCAAAAAAAGGCAGCAAATTTCGTAGATGGGCCCTGTCTAGTCCTTGCAGTTCCCGGTGCCGGAAAGACTACCATGCTTCTAGAAAGAATTAATAAGCTAAGTAAAATCACCAATCCAGCAAAAATTTTAACTCTAACTTTTTCTAGAACCCAAGCTTTAGATATGAAAAATCGTTATGTTGGTTCTGATACAAATATAATGACCATCCACGCCTTTTGCTACCTAATTATAAGAAATTACTTAAAAAAATTTAATAAAGAACTAAGGCTTTTAGAATCTGTCGATACTTATAATAAATATGACCTAGTTAGACGTATCTATCAGGAAATCAATAATAAAAAAGTATCAAGAGAAGATGTGTTGACATTTTTTACAGAAACATCTTTCATGAAAAACTCCATGTTCGATGAATCCTACCTAAAAAACATTAGGATGAAAAATATCGAAAAAATCTATTATAAATATGAACATTTCAAGAAGTCAAATAACTATATTGACTTTGATGATATGCAAATAATAGCTCTAAGATTTCTTGAAGAAAATCCTAATCTATTAAGATCAATTCATAAGAAATATGACTATTTCCAACTTGATGAAGGTCAAGACACATCACTGCTTCAATTTGAAATCCTTAAAAAAATCGTTGGTTTGAAAAATAATTTTATGGTTGTTGCAGATGATGACCAATCAATTTATTCTTTTAGGGCTGCTGACCCAGGATATTTACTTAACTTTAAATCTCATTATCCTAATGCAGAAATAATTATCATGAATGAAAATCATAGGTCTAGCAAAAACATTGCCTTGCTCGCTGGTAACTTCATAAAACAAAATAAATTTCGATATAGTAAGGAGATCATAAGTAATAAAGAAAACGGTCAAGAGATTATTATAAAAGAACTAAACAATTCTCATGACCAATATAAGTATATAAAACATAATCTAGATTTTAATAAAACTAATGCAATATTATTTAGAAATAACATATCAGCTATCAATATGGTGAGTTTTCTCCTAGAAGATGGAATTGATTTTAAAATAAATGAAGATTTTTTAGATTTTTTCAAATCGCAGATTATAAATGATTTCTTTGATATAATCAAATTTTCAGAAAATTTTTCTGATACAGGATTATTTGAAAATATTTATTACAAGATAAAGACCTACCTTAAAAAAACTGATATTGAAAAATTAGCTAGTAAGCCCTTAAACATGAATATCTTTGACTTCTTTTACGAAATCTTAGACTATGATAAAAGAAACCACCTCTATGAGATTGAAAAAAAGTTAGTTCATATTAGAAGTTTACCCTTGTCTAAGAAAATTTCATATATCTACAAATATTTAGGCTACATGGAATATGCTTCTCTAAAGGCCAACAAGTTTGGAGAAGAAGTACTTAATAAAAATCTTTTTGTTGAAAGTCTGGTTAATTTTACCAATAATCTAGATACAATTGAAGATTTTGATGTAAAAATTTTAAATTTAAAGAAAAAAATAAAACTAATGCCTCAGGCAAATTTATTTCTTCAAACTATTCACAGGTCCAAAGGACTAGAATATGACAGGGTTTTTATTATTGATATGAATAATAAAGAATTTCCAATAATAGACTACGAGTCAAATCCAGAAAAAAGCCTCGAAGAAGAAAGAAGAGTATTTTATGTAGCTATGACCCGAGCAAGAGAAAAACTTTTCGTCTTAGCTATTAGAAAAAGAAATGGCAAAAAGATTTTGCCTTCAGAATTTTATCTATATGTTAAAAATTTAAATAAGTAAAAAATCGTCTTGAGATACTATCTTTAGACGATTTTAACTTATATATTATTTATATATCAAATTCATTTTTTAATAAAGGATAGTAATTTACCTACTAAGTAGAGCGAACCGCACCACAAAACAAGGTCTTTTTCTCCAGCTTCTTTTAAGGATTGGTCATAAGCTTTTTTATTATCATTAATTATTTGAATATCCGAAACATATTCTCTTGCTTCTTTAGCAATTTCTTCGGTATCAAGCGCTCTTGGATTTTCATCAATGTAAGTTATTATTAATTTGTCAGCAAGACTTGCTATATCCCTGATAATTTCCTTATGATCTTTATCTTTAAGAATAGAAAATCCTACAATAAGTCTATCATAATCAAATTGTTTAAGACTTCCTAAAAGTGCAGCAATTGATTCCTTATTATGGGATCCATCAAGGAGAATTTTTGGATTTGTGCTTACCAAATCGAGCCTTCCAGGATTGTAGGTTTCTTTTATACCATCTTTTATATCATCCTCGGTCAAATTAAATTCATCCTTAAGGTAGTCTAAAACCATTATAGCAAGGCTAGCATTATAGATTTGGTGTTTTCCCCTAAGATTAGTATGAACATTTTTGTAGGTCTTAAAATCAAAAGTATTGCCCTTGTTTGAAATTTCTCTTACATTTACATCATCTTTGCAAAAACTATGGATGGTAGAATTTTCTTTCTTAGCCTTTTCTTTGATTACTTCAAAAGCTTCCTCACTAGTTTGCGGATAAACAAAAACTGGTCGATTAGCTTTGATAATTCCTGCCTTGTTTGCTGCGATTTCTTCTATAGTATTACCTAATACATTCATATGATCCATAGATATAGAACAAATTACAGAAGCTAACGGACTTTTTATAATATTTGTAGAATCAAGAGTTCCGCCAAGACCGACTTCTATTACAGCAACATCTACTTTTTGTTCATAAAAATAAAGATAAACCATAGCTGTTAAAAATTCAAAATAAGTTATATGATAGCCTTCTTCATCGCATTTTTCTGCAATAGGCTTAATTCTATCAATTAGATTACAAAAATCTTCATCACTAATGTCTACTCCATTTATAGAGATTTCTTCATTTATCCTAACCATATATGGCGAAGTAAAAATCCCACACTTAACCTTTTTCCCAAGAGCCTTGGCAAGCATCATTGAAGTAGATCCCTTACCATTAGTACCAGCTACATGAATAGTTTTTATTTTATCTTGGGGGTTGTCAAGAGCTTCCATTACTTTTGCAATACTTTTAAGATTGTGATCCTTTCCGGATGATCCCCTCCCATATAAATAATCTAAATAATCATCAAAATTTCTCATATTTCCTCCAGAAACTTTATAAGTTTATTTTACCATATGTTATAATAAAGGCAGGAGATTTTATGAAAAGAATACAAATTATTGATACATATAGGGGTTTTACCATAATTTCTATGGTCCTCTTTCATTTATTTTACAATATAAACTATTACTGGACCTTGGATTTTTATGATGGGACTGTTTTTAATAAAATTTGGCAACTGTCAATTGCTATGTCATTTTTTATCATTTCAGGAATCACCTCTAGCTTTTTAAATCCTAAAAAAAATATCAAAAGAGGTCTAATTACAAGTTTTATAGGCCTTGCAGTTACCTTAATCACATATTTTTTTGCTAAAGACCAACTTATTATTTGGGGAGTTTTAAACGGTCTAGGTCTGTCAATGATAATCGCTGGTTTGATACAAAATTTAATTAGCCCTAAACTATGGCCAGTTTTCCTATTTGCCTTTGCATTTTCCTATAAAATTCCAGCTGGACTTTTTTATAATTATGAATTTTTAAAAAGGCTTTACCAAGCAAATTTATTCCCACTTGGCTTTCCGTCATTTGACTTTTATTCAAATGACTACTTCCCATTAATTCCATGGCTTTTTGCCTTTTTAGCAGGTCTTTCTTTGGGGAAATTTTTAAAGGAGAAAAACTTTTATAATTTTGATGTAAAAGAAAATTTTCTAGGAAAAATCGGTAGATATTCGATGCCAATATATATCACCCACCAAATAATCCTCTATCCCTTAGTAAGCTTAATCTATAAGTTAACTTTGTGATGTAAGTTGATATTTAAGCATATAAACTTATAATGATATATAAGCAAATACGAGAACAGAAAAATATAGATGGAGGAAAATTTATGGATCTTATAAGAAAATATAAAAAAGATTACCCAGCATCTTATTTTATACTCGCATCTCTCATAACCATCATTCTAGTTTATAAGTTTGGTTATGCAATAGGAAAATTTGTAGCGCATCTCGGATTCTAGTTATTTCTTTAAAAGATTAACTGTGATATACAAATAAAAATGCCCTTAGAATCTATATTCTAAGAGCGTTTTTTTAATTAAATTCGATTGTATATTCTTCTAATAGTGGATTTATTTTAAGAATCTCTACTATGGCTTCCTTAGTCTTCTTGTCAGCTTCTTGTAAAAATCCCTTTTCTTCAAGGTCTTTTTCAACCTTTTTCATTTCATCTTTCCTGAAATCAGAAAAGTCTTTCACTTCTAGTTGATTGAATATTGAGTGTTTCTCATCAAAAATAGTTAGAGAATCTTCGTCTATTACGTGGTTTAAAATTTCTGCATGTGGAATTTGGATATTGATTTTTTTATCATCTTCATTTAGGCTTACCTGAGCTTCTTCAAGATTAATCCCAGCATTTACCTGGCCATCATAAGAAATAATAAATTTCTTTTGTGTAAATGGCAATTTTACACCGTAGAATTCTTGTTGATTTTCAAAAGACCCAACGTTTGTGTATTTGTACTTGAGTGTCGTCAATTCCTTAACCGATAGGATTTGATTTTTTATAATATCTGATGAAACTTTTGTTTCTGAATGAAATAACTTGCTTTTCATACCGAAAAAATATGAAGCAAAAATTATTACTATAAGAGCCAAAAGTCCAAAGAACATTTTTTTAGCTTTTTTCATTTATTCTCCCTAATTATTTATTTTATCTAATTTTACTTTATTTTTTCTAATATTCTATTTAAATTTTGCTATTAAGTGGAATATAGGCATATTCCTATCCCTAAATTTCCTCTCATACTCAGTCACTATAGAATCTTCCTCGGCTAAATTTCTCTCAACCTCAATTATTTCCATGCCAAAATCTTCCATATAGGCGACACTTGCATCAAAAAAGTCTTCATTGTCTGTCTTTAGCTCAATTTCGGCACCAGTTTTACAAATGACTTTATATAGTTTTAGGAAATTCTCGTGGGATAATCGTCTTTTATTGTGACGTTTTTTGGGCCATGGGGTTGAAAAATTCAAGTAAATCTTTGATATTTCATTTTCATCAAACATATCTGTTAGTTCTTCTGCCTTACCTACAATCCCATAGACATTTTTTAGATCGTTTTCTTCTATTTTCTTACATGCAGATACAAAAGCATTTGTATTCATTTCTAAAGCTAGGAAATTTTTATCAGTCGTATTGATTGCCTTACTTACAATAAAGTCTCCCTTACCTGCACCTATTTCAAGTTCTATTTCATTCTTATTTTTAAATATATCTTTCCAAGAGCCCTTATGATTTTCAGGATCAAAAATTATGTACGAGCTTTCTTGCATATGTGGAATAGCGTGTGGTTTGTGTCTTAATCTCATAATTTACCTCATAAAAAAAGGAAGTCGCATCTTGCGACTATCCTTATATAGTTTTTCCTTCTCCCCAGAAACAAGCACCAACAAGTCCTGGTCCTACGTGACTTCCTACAGTCGTTCCTATTTCATATATT
>NZ_CAUPHG010000084.1:0-6517 GCF_963510915.1 uncultured Anaerococcus sp.
AAATTATTCCTGTAATCAAATCTCCCAAAATATTAAGGATGAAATTATCTTCTCCAAGGGCTGTGATAAGATTATATAAAAGGTAATTTGTAATCCCAACAATAATCATTATCCAAAGTATAGATGAATATCTATATTCTCTTTTCATAAAAATCTCCAATAAAAAAATTTGTCACTCTATATTAATTTACCTCAACTAATAATTATTTACCATATTAATCTATAAGTGGGTATTAATCTACTGAGGTGATATAATGATAGAAATAAAAATAAATCCAGAAGAATCAAGAGTTGAAGCCATTGATGATGGAAAAATAATAGGTCTGTGTGAATATAAAATAAAAGGTCATGTCCTTGACGTCTACCACACAGAAGTCGACAGCGCCTATGGTGGTAGGGGACTAGCAAAAAAACTCCTAGACCAAGTTGTTGCCTATGCAAGAGCTGAAAATAAAAAAATCTACCCAACTTGTTCCTATGTAGAAAAGAAATTTGATGAAGATAGGCATTACAGGGATGTAGATGCAAGATAAGACTTAGACCCGCCTATGGTTGGGTCCTTTTTTGTGAATAGTCGCTCCATCTAGCTATAAAGATTTTTAAGTGGTATTATAAGGGTAGTTATCAAGGGAGGTGGAAAATGGAAAATTCTAACAAACATAGGTTCAGAAAAGAGGGAATCCTATCTGTTTCTATAATTTTAGCCGTAAATGCAATCATTAGCGGTGGCTTAATTTTCATCAAAGATGAACTTGGCATCTCTCTTGCCAGCGCAGAATTTCTTGTAAGCCTTCCTTCAATTACAACTATCATCGCAATCCTTTTAAGCGAACCAATCAGCCAAAAGATTGGCATAAAAAAATGTGTTAGCTTGGGGCTTTTTTTAGTTGGTACATCTTCATTTTTACCCCTTATATCAAGGACTTATATAAGCATATTTATTTCAAGACTTTTGCTTGGTTTTGGAGTAGGTCTCTACAATGGCCACGCAGCAAGTCTGATAAATATTTTTTATAAGGGAGATGAAGCAGCAACCCTCCACGGTATTCGAAATTCTTGTGAGTATATAGGCCTTATGTTGCTCTTATTTATAGCAGGTCTTATATTGAAAATATCCTGGCACTTTGTATTTTTAACTTACACCTTGGCCTTTTTTATTCTGATCTTCTTCAACCTCACAGTCGAAGATGTTGTCCACCCAAAGACCCTAGCCGAGGAAAAATTCAAAATAAATCTCCAAACAATTTTCTTTATGATTTTTGCCGGAGTTATCCTCATGGATACAACTGCTGTCACTGTTAGATTTTCAACCATAGCGACTGCTAGCCTGGGACCTAATGCCAATATCAATATGCTAACCATGGTTATACCAATATTTGGTATGACAACAGGATTTTTCTTTGGCAAAATAAATAGGAGATTAAGGTCAAAAACAATTTTACTAGGCCTCCTCCTCTATGTCTTCAAAAATATAATGCTCGCTATATTTGGACAAAACTTATATATTTACATGATTGGCATGGCTCTTACTGCCATAGCTCAAAGTTTGTGCTTCCCATATATCTTTGCGGAAGTAGCCAGGGTCACCAGGTCGTCTTCATCAAGGATAGTTAATAACCTAATCTTTGTAGGATCAAACCTCGGAGGATTTTTAGCGTCAAGCTTTTTAAGCATAATTACTCTAATATTTAATCTAAAGAGCCCAACCACCGCCTTCATGGGCTTTTCAGTCCTCTATTTAGGATTTTTCGCAGTTTACTTCTACGAATACCTAAGCGTTAGGGCCTACAGGCAAAAATAAAAATCTCGGAAACCTTCCGAGATTTTTTTATTTTAACATAACTACCTAATAAAAATATTAAGGTCCAATTCGTAGGATAAAATTTTTAATAACTCCATCCCCCTTACTGAGTTTCCTGTTTTATCGAGTCTTGGTGAATAAACCGCTATGCCGCAAAGACCTGGTACTATGCCTAGGATTGCTCCACTGACTCCTGATTTTGATGGAATGCCTACGTCCATTAGGTAGCGACCAGAATTTTCATACATACCGCAAGATGACATTTGGCTTACTATGATTGATACTATTGATTCTGGTATTAAATCCCTGGTTTCATATAGGCCAAAGCCCTTATTGGCTAGGACCGCTCCAAAATGGGATAGGTCTACTACGTTAGTTCCTATGGAGCAAGATTTTATATACAAGTCTAAAATTTCGCTTGGATTTTCTTCGAATATGTCTTTGGATTTTAAGTAATAGGCTATGGCCTTGTTCCTATCAGATGTTTCCATCTCTGACTTATAGATATCATCCATGAGCCTTGCCTTATCTGTTCCTGAAATCATCTTATAAAAATCAAGGATTCTTTGAAACTTATCGTCAGTATCCCTTCCCCTAATCATGGAAGAAGTAGTAAGAGCACCCGCATTTATAAAGGGGTTGGCTGGCTTATCTGTGATTGGCACAAGAGAATTAAATTCAAATTTAGTTGGCTCGCTTCCGACCTTAGAATAAACTTCATCTATGGTATTATCATGAAGAGCTACAAGGAGGTCTAGGATTTTTGAAATCGACTGGATAGAAAATTCCTTATCCACTTCCCCATAGCTGTAGGTATCTCCAGTTGTAGATGTGATGGCAAGGGCAAATGTCTCAGGGTCCACATTAAGTAATTCCGGTATATAAGAAGCCACTTCTCCCTGGCCAATAAATTTCTCACTCTTTACAATAGATTGCCTAATTCTCCTATCAATTTCATTCCTATCAAAAAACATAAGCCACTCCTAAATTAATTTATCATTTAGTATTAATGTACTTTAATAGGATAAGTGATACAATATAGTTAGAGGATAACATACGGTGAAAGGAAAATTTATGAGACTTATAGATATATTAGAAAATGAAGAATGGATAAGAAAATATGATTTTTATGAAGAGTTTATGAAGTCTTCATACTATAAATATCTTATCGATTCCTATAATAAATTAAATAGAGAAATTCTTTTTAAATCCCATATCCATGGTCCAGACCATATTGAAAGGGTAATTTTTTTCTCCCATCTTTTGGCCTTTTTAAATGAACTTGATTTTTACGACCTTGATGTCCTAAGAAATGCCGCAAGCCTCCACGATACTAAAAGACGTGATGATTCTTATGACCCTGGTCATGGTCCGAGAGCTGCCATAGAGTCAATAAGTTATTCTTATGCAAGAGATGAGGATAGAAAAATTATACAAGCAGTTATTGCTGCTCATTCCCCAGAGGATAGGGCTATGGAAAAAATTATTACAAATTTCATAGGTCCTGAGGATGATTTTGAAAGGGCCATGTTTTTAGCAAAACTTTTTAAGGATGCAGATGCCCTAGATAGGGTGAGGATTAATCACCTAGACCCAAAATATTTGAGAAATTCCCATTCAAAAGATTTAGTAGACCTAGCCTATGATCTCTATGAACACTTTTAACCATTGACTTTTCTTACAAAAACTTATAAAATTAATGTGTATAAGGAGATTTATATGCTGAAAATAAAAAAAGCATACTTCGCTGCTATATTTTTAGGCATGGGACTCTTATTCCCAAAGACCGCTCTTGCGGATTCTGTAATGATTAATAAGGAAGTCACCGATTCTTCAAGATTCTATGTAGAAGAAAATGGCAACCTATCCCCTAAGGCTAGTATTAACACTACAGACCTTTACAATATGATTAGCGAAGATAATTTATATTATAAAATAGAATACAAGGGCAAAATTGGTTATGTAGAGAAAAATCATTTCTATAGACTAAACCATACCAGTCTTGTAAAAGATGCAGATATCAAAAAAGATCCTTCCGATGATGCTGACAATCTAACTTCTTACAAGCTAAAAAAAGGTAGTAAGGTTACCATCCTTGAGTTTATAAACGTGGATGATTTTGTAAAAGTTTCTTACGAGCAGGATCGTTTTGATAATAAATTTATAAACCTATCTGATAGGGTCGAAAAAGCCCGCCAAGGTTTTGTAGAGACTTTAACCCTAGATCCAGTACCTGTAGAAACTATTGGACGAAATGGCATTTCACCAACTACTGTTACCGTAGACGATGAAGTAGCCAATGCCGAAAGAAAAATAGGCTATATCCATTTTAAGGACCTCGCCCTTGCCTACAGAGACCAAGAAAAAATAAACGAATTTTACAATTATTATAATCTCCTAAATGCGTCAATGACCTCTAGGCAGGCTCCAAGCTTTGAAACAGAGCCAGTTTATAATTTAATACCTGGACAAACTTACCAGGCAACAAGCGAACTACCACAAATAACTGTCCACATGACAGGCTCGCAAACAGGAATAAACCTATATTCCTACGCCGTTAAATTCTTAGGCAATCCTTATGTTTTCGGAGGTGAAGACCTCTATAACGGTATCGATTGTTCAGGTTTCACTATGAGAGTCTACCAAACAATTGGAATCAGCCTCCCTCACTTTGCTCAAAGTCAGCAAAGATATGGGGTGGAGATACCATTTGGTCAAGAAAAAGCTGGAGACTTGGTATTCTTTGGTACAAGCTTATATAATATAACCCACGTTGGTATAGCTGATGGCTACGGAAACATGGTCCACGCCTCAAACCCAAGAACAGGCATAATCATAAGCCCAATAGATAACCCAATTTCAATTAAAAGAATTGTAAACTAAAAAATTGCTGAGCTCGGAAATATTCCGGGCCAGCAATTTTTTATTGGTTATTTGAATTATCACCATCTTTATTAAAGACGCTAATTATTGAATTTACAACATCTTTTAGGAAATTAATCACCTTATCCAAAAGTCCTGATTCTTTGGCATCTTTGGCTATTTTTTCGAAATTTTCCTTGTTATCTTTGGCAAATTTATCTATGGAGTCTTTATTTTCTTCATAGAACTTTCCTGCCTTGCCTCCTATATCCTTGGCGAGTTTAAATAGATTGTCCCTTACTTCTGGGTTGGTGATGCCTGATAGGTCTTGGTAGGACTTAAAATAAGTTATCAAGCTCTTTAAATTTTCATTTGAGAGGACATCTTTCATATCTACATTTTCTAGTGCATTTAAAATAAAAACTAAAATCTCATCATCTGGTGCAGTTTGACCATTTTTTTCCTTGTAGTCTGCTAAGTTTTGCTTAACTTCAATCACGGCTGCATCTAGCTTTTTGCTATCAAATGCAGGATTATTTTCATTTTCCTTAGAAACTTCTATCACTGTCTTTAGCTCATCTTGAGCTGTCTTTGTCCTTTGTGGGTCAAGATTTGTGCCGTGGAGTTCTTCAGACTTATAAACACCTACAAGGGCTGATTCTCCAGTAACAGGTTTTGGACTTGCAACACAAATTTCAGCATCTGTTATTCCTGCAGTTATAGCTGCATTTGTGTATTGGGCTTCGGTGATTTGGTTAATATTGCCAGGAGTTTTTATCATTATTCTGATACCAGAACCTTTTTTTAGTCTTTTTACTACGATAGATGAAATCATATTAGAATCATCTGTTCCATAGCCCAAGTATTTTTCAAGGTCAGCCCCATTTACAATTCCAATATTTAAGTCTTCTGCATTTATGCCAACAGCATTATCGACGATTTTTCTTTGCTGGTCATTTAGTGCTGCTCCATAAATGACATCGTCTTTATCCTTATCAAAACCTGCCGCAAAAGCAATGTTTGATAAAAGAATTGAAAAGCTTAAAACTAAGCCAAATATTTTCTTTCTCATCTTATTTTAATCCTTCTATTTTTTCTATAATTGGATCAAGGAGATTATTTTCAATCTCACTTGCCCTACCAGCATCAACCTTAGATGCTATTGATGGGTCGATTGGTAATTTGACTATAGTATCGACTCCATACTTTTTTGCAACATTGTCTATATTTGATTCGCCAAAGATAGCGTGCTTGCTGCCACAATCTGGACATACAAAGTAAGACATATTTTCAACAATACCTATAATATTTTTGCCCATCATCTTCGCCATCTTTAGAGATTTTTCTACCACCATTTCCACAAGGCCTTGAGGAGTTGCAACTGCTACTATCCCGTCAATAGGGAGAGATTGGAAGACTGTAAGAGGCACGTCTCCAGTTCCAGGAGGCATATCTACAATCATATAGTCGATTTTTCCCCAATCCACATCTGTATAAAACTGCTTAGTAACATTTGTAACAATAGATGCTCTCCAAACAACTGGATCTGTTTTGTTTGGAAGAATCATATTTGTAGAAATGATTTTGATTCCATTATCAGCCTTAGCTGGGCTTATCACTCCATCAGCTGTGCCCCTTGCTGCTTCGTTAATACCAAAGGCTTCGGCTATTGATGGACCAGTGATATCAGCATCTAAAAGTCCAACCTCGTAGCCCTTGCTTTTAAGACCTACTGCAAGCTGGCTGGCTATTGATGATTTTCCTACCCCTCCCTTACCACTCATAACAGCGATAATCTTTCCTATATGAGTTCCTGGTTGGGTTTTTATTTTAAATTTATCGAAATTCATTTTT
>NZ_CAUPHG010000085.1:0-6492 GCF_963510915.1 uncultured Anaerococcus sp.
TATGGGTAGCCTTAGAGATTTTTTCGCTATTTTGAAGGTTAGTTTATCGAACATATCTTCAAAAACTAAAGTTAGGTAATTGGTCAAAGACCTTGATCCTATCTGTCTTATAAAACCCAAGATCAAAACCAGACTACCAAGCCCTAGACAATAAGAGATCCTTTTTGCTCCCATGAGCTCATCTATTATTAGTTTTGGAGCAAAAATATTTATAAGTGGCAAAAGACCTAAGATTAGGTTTGCAATCATTATTTTAAAGGTAAATCCTGGATAGACCTTATCAATTTCTTTAAAAAGTTTTCTTATATTTTTCATAGGACCTCCTTATAATTTTTTGCTTGAAGATTGTAGAGGTCTTTGTAGTCTTCGCAAGTCTTCATCAGTTCATCATGAGTACCATTTGCGAGAAGCTTCCCGTCTTTAAGATAAATTATCCTGTCACAAAACTTAGTCGATGCCAGCCTGTGGGAGATAAAAATTGAAGACTTATCCTTTGTCAAATCATCATAGAGCATATAAAGCTCTCTTTCATTAAGGGCATCTAGTTGGGCTGTTGGCTCATCTAGGATTAAAAGCTTAGCCTTAGATTTGGCAATAGCTCTGGCTAAAAATAGCCTTTGCTTTTGACCGCCAGACAAGTCGATCCCGTCATTGTCTAAAATTCTTAAAAGGATTTGCTTGTCTTTCTTTTCATACTTATTTATGATTTCATCTAGGTGGGTCATTTTGTAAATATTGTCTAAATTCCTATCCTCAGTTGACATTAGGATATTTTCCTTAAAGGAAAATGGCAAAAGATTTGAATCTTGAAAGACAGCTGAGATTAGCTTTTTATAGTCTATGTGAGAATCTTTTATATTTTCCCCATTAATAAGTATTCTTCCTTCGCTTGGCTCATAAAGGCCTGCAAGTATTAGGGCAAGGGTAGATTTGCCTGCACCATTTTCTCCAACAAGAGCAATTGTTTCAGAATCTTTTATCCTTAGATTAATATTTTCTAATACATAGGTATCTGTACCTGGATATTTAAAGGAAAGATTATCAAGGACTATCTCCATTTTTTCAGGATAAATCTCTTTCTTTTCATTCTTATAGACCTCTACAATAGAAAAAAATGGCTTAAATTTAGCAAAATTTTGCCTAAATTCAGAAAAAACCCACATAGTTTGGCGGTTAAATTCTATAAAGGCAAAGACAGCTGTAAAATAGACATAGAAAGATGCTAGAGAAATTCTACCTGCAATGAGGCCCGTCATTAGCCAATAAATTATAAAGCCGTCTCTGATTAGGTTAAAGACATTTGCCAGAGTGAAAATCCTAAGAGTCTTTGTGTTGATTTCTCCTAGGCGGATTATCCTATTCTTGTTGGTTTTGCCATAGTAGGATTTAAATATCCTTACTGTATCGAAAATCAAAATATCTTGCTTAGATAGGGGGGATTTCATCTCGTTATTAAGCTTGGCAAATTTATCCCAATTAGGACTCATCTCCTGCCAATAATTGTCATAGGCCTTTGGTACTTGGTCTAGAAATATCCAAGATATGATGGTTAGGATGATGGTTGTCAAAAGTACCCAAAGATCCATAGAAGTAAATATCCACAAAAATCCACAGATAGAAATAAGCATGGCGAAGATATTTGGCAAATCCATCATTATGCCACCAGCACCTGCCCAAGGCGATTTTACAGCCTTCATAGCGTCATTTATTTTTTCTGATTCTAATTTTTCTTTTTTCTTGGCATAAGGGAGATAGAGTGAGTACTCTGTGATCATATTCATTAGCTTGTAGCGGACGTGGTTCATTCTCATCCTGTAATTGCCCATAACAAAGGCATCAAAAAAGCTGATTAACGAAGAGATAAAAAATAAGCCTAGGAAAAATACTGGGAAAATTTGAGGATTTCCTTGATAGTTTTCTAAAATATAGGCAGGGGAAATAATCCATAAGAAGGGTTTGATTCCTACAAATAGACCATAAAGTGCGATTAGTAAAAACATGATTGGCTCTAAATTAGCCATCTTTTTAATTAAAAATTTAAATTCTTTCATAGTGCCGATATTCGGCATCCTCCTTGTTATTCTTATGTAAGTCAAGGAGCTATCCTTACTTACTAGTTACGGGTTTTCTTTCCTTTTTTTATAATTGTCATTTTTCTATTCTCCTTTCTTTAAATTTCTAATAGTTTACCATGGTAAAAGTTTTTTGTCAATTATTGCCAGCTGCTATAGAAATTATTGTATTTTTTCCATCTCGATTAAGATCAAGGACCTTAAAACGTCTAATCTTGTAGGTATTGTTAAAATTAATATAAGAATTAATTACGGTTCCAAGACCGGTTACTTCTGTAATTCCAGCCTTATTTGTAATAGGTAAATTTGATTCGATGGCGTAGTTTATCATTTCATCAAAAAGTTCTGGGTCTAAGTCTGATGTGTAATTTAATAGGGTGATATAGGCCTTATCCTCGCTTAGGAAAAGATTGGTTTTGACCTTACCATAAAAGCCCTCTAGGAAAATTTGAAAGAGGATGTAGGCAGTATTGTAGGCTAGGTTTCTGTATCTGAGTTTTTTATCAACAAGCAATTCGATAGTATCTTCTGTGTATTTGCCCTTTACAGAAATTAAGTCTTTGCCCTTATTTTCTTTAACATCAACAACTTCAAGTCCACCAGCAGTCTTGTAATCGTTTATCAAAAAATCATCTGTAGGCATAAAGATAGTTTTATCTACTAGGAGCTGGCTAATGTTATTTTTAAATCTCTTATCCTTCACATCTGTGGTGAAAGTTAATATTTCTGGATATTTTTCGTAAATTTTCATAATTCACCTCTCATCTATTATATCATATGATATAATTAAATAGAGGTTTTTATGAAAAAAAGAATCGCCCCTTTCCTTTTGGAATTAATCCTTGGAATTCTGGGCTTTATTAATTTTGAAAATGTTAATATCCTTTATTTCGGGCTTGTTTTTGGTGGGCTTTTCTTATTTTTTTATACTAAAAGCAAAGAATATGCCGTATTTTTTCTAGCAATCCTTGTCGGTTTTTCCTTGGCGAGTTTTAAATTTTCTATGCTCAACCTAAAGGAGAGCGCTAATGTAAATATCAATTTTACTATAATTGATAAAAAAATGAGCGAGAATGCCTTTAGATATACTATAAAGATTGATGAAAATAAGAAAAAAGCCTTTATGTTTAATGAGGGTGACTTTGATATTGGCGATAAAATCGAATGTGCTGGTGATTTAAGACTTATTAAGAGAAATACAAATCCAAACTTGTTTTCTTATAGGTTTTATTCTATTTCTAAGGGGATTGGTCTTGAATTTAAGCCAAAAAAATTGAACGCAGAAGTTACTAGAAAAAAATCAGCTAATATCTTTCTAAGTCTAAGAAGAAGATTTACTTCTTATGTAAATAGGATTTTTAGGAAAAATTTATCCAAAGAAGCGGGAGACTTTGTAATATCTGTAGTTTTAGCAGATAATCTTTTTGATAAAAAAGCTATAATTAAGCTTGGTCTTGCTCATATCCTTGCTATTTCTGGTTTTCACCTAGATTTGCTAATGGGATTTATGATTTTTATTTTATCCAAGCTAAGATTTTCTTATAAAAAGTCTGTAGCCATATCCTTAACCCTTGCCCTTATATATGGATATATAATTGGCTTTGCCTATTCTATTCTTAGGGTAATAATAGTAGGCACTATTATATTTATGGGCTTTTTGTTAAGGAGGGGCGTTGATAAGGTCAAGGCTTTGATGGTAGCTGCGATTTTGATTTTATTTATAAATCCTTTTGCTATTTTAAATGTAGGCTTTACTTTATCATTTACAACCATGCTTGCTATCTATAAGATTTATCCAAGGCTAAAGGAATATTTTAGGGAAGGCTTTGTGAGAAATAATCTCGCTTTTACAACCAGCATCCAAATAGCAGTCATGCCTTTTAGCGTGTATTATTTTAGGTATTTCAATTTGCTAGCAATACCAGCAAACTTTTTGATAGTGCCAGTATTTGAGATAGGTATGTATCTTATCTTTAGCCTAATATTTTTATATCCTATCCTAGGAAATTTATTAAGACCGGGCTTTATAATTCTTGACACCATAATAAGGTCTATATTAAATATGACAGATGTTCTAGCTAGAATTGATTTTTTATCAGTTGATTTTGTGGCAGAAAGCATATTTGTTAGCCTATACTTATTTGTCCTTATATATGTGCTTACAAATATAAAAAACAAAAAACATCTGGGAAAATTTTTAAAGATTTCTTTGGGTATTGTCTTAATTTCTATAGGAGTCAGAAGTTTTGATAGGCCAATAGAATATCAAATGATAGATATTGGTCAAGGAGATGCCTTTTTACTAAATGATAAGGGAAAATATTATATGGTAGACGTGGGTGGGCCCAAATACAAGGATTATGATTCGGGCGAAAGCATCCTAGTACCTTATTTAAAAAGTCTGGGAATTAAAGAGCTTGAAGGGGTTTTTATAAGCCACGAAGATTCGGATCATTGCGGGAACCTAGATATTTTGCAGGCAAATATAAAGGTAAAAAATATTATCACTGATAATAAGGTTTCAAAAGAATTTAAGGATAAGTATAGGCCGGTTTTTATGAAAAAAGGTGATGAATACTCCTTGTCGGCTGGCAAAATTACGTGTATTTATGATGGAACTGAAGGAGTGAGTGAAAGAAACGACCAGTCGCTTGGACTTTTGATTAATATAAGGGGAAATACAATATTGACTATGGGTGACTTGTCATCAACTTATGAGGATAAATTGAAAGTAACGGCAGACATTTTAAAATTATCCCATCATGGGTCAGCTTCGTCTAGCTCAAAAGAATTTATAAAAGAAGTAGGTCCAAAAATGGTTTTAATATCGGCAGGGAGGGATAATACCTACGGCCACCCTAATAAACAGGTTCTTGAAAATGTAGAGAATCTAAAAAAATACAATACCCAAACAGATGGTCTAGTAAATATTAAATTATACAAGGGAAGAGTTAGGGTTGAAAAATATTTGAAAGGAGGATTTTTTAGGTGAAATATATAGAATTTTTTAAAAACTTTACTGGCTTTAAAACATCTGGCATATATTTGTTTGATTCTAAAGAAGAATTTTTAAATACAACTATTATAGAGGAAGCGGAAGGACTTATAAACATAAAGGATTTCAACCTAATTAAAATTAAAGGCGAAACCGACTTTGAAACAATCAAAAATTCCTATGAAACCTATCCGGTCATGGAAGATAAAAAGATTATTATCTGGCAAAATATAGATTTATCAAAAGATGGGCTTAAAAATTACAAGGATTTGCTCGATCAATTGGGAGCAGATGCCAAAGATTTCCCTTCCTATGCGACACTTTTGATATTTTCGGAAAACACTCCCTTTAAGGGGAAATTTTATAAGGAAATTGCTAAAAACGGAACCATAGTAGAAATAGATAGACTTAATAATAATGAGTTAAGGTCTTTTATTGGTAGGAGATTTGTAAAAAATAATAAAAAAATTTCAAATAAAGATATAGATGAGATAATTAATAGGTTTTCATATTTGGCTTATAATAGCGAAGTTAATTTATTTGAGATTGTAAACACTGTTGATAAGATAATTTCAAATTCAAGTGACGAAATTATAAAAAAAGAAGATATTGATGACCAGCTCGACCAGGTTTTAAATTTAAACATCTTTAACCTTACAGATGCCATAGCGACTAAAGACATAAAAGAAGCCTTGAAAACCCTACTTTTGATGGAAAAATCAGGCGAAGATCTCTTTATGATTTACCATATGCTAATAAGGCAATTTAGGATACTAACAGCTGTAAAAAGCCTGACTGAAGCAAATTATAATGATTCCTTTATAATGAAAGCTAGTAAAATTGGGTCTTTTGAACTTAGAAAGGCAAAAAATAATACAAGAAATTACAAGATGGAATCTTTGATAGCTATTAACGATAGGCTTATGGATATGGAAATAAGGTCGAAGTCTGAGACTTTTGAAATGAAGGATGAACTAATGAAATTAATTGCTTTTGTGGGAACAAAATAAGAACGTCACAGACTACTTTTTGAAAATTTGTTTTAGAAAATAGAAATTTGCGACTCAAAAAGCCCAATGCTCCTATTCGTCGCATCGGGCTCTTTTCGCTGCATAAGGTTTTTCTATTATTTTCCTGCGCACTTCGTGCTTGTAAAATAATGAAAAACGCACAAATTTTGTTTGCACTACACGTGCAATTTGCGACTACGAAAAAAGAACGCTCCTGTTCGTCGCGTCCTTTTTTCTCCGCTGCATAATGTTTTTCATCAATTTCTCTTCGCAACTTCGTTGCTCGATAAATTGTGAAAACCGTAAAAAATTTTGCTTACAAAATTTTTTACTACATTTAAAATGAGTGATCATCAGTAGTCATATGTTAGGATCCAGTACTGATTATCACTCATTTTATTATGCGTTTAGTTTT
>NZ_CAUPHG010000086.1:0-6476 GCF_963510915.1 uncultured Anaerococcus sp.
TCTCTCATTAACCCTAAGCATTTCAATATTTGAAATAGATTTGATTTGATTTTTGTAAGTGACAGATACAGCTGTTAGATTTGTAATCCCTGCCAAAATCTTAGTTGCAGAATCTACTATATCTGTAGCATTATGGTATCTTTTATCCAATGTTTTTTTCAAACTTGTATAGTCTGGGTTTAGCTTTTCACCGATTAGACCATTTTCAAGTAAATAATCTACAAAAAACCTATAACCCTTGTCTGATGGGAGCCTACCACTTGAAGTATGGGCCTTTTTTAAGAGACCTTTTTTCTCAAGGTCACTCATGTCATTTCTAATTGTGGCTGCTGATACATCAAATGAATAATCATCAGCCAAAGACTTAGAACCGACAGGCTCTCCTCCCAAGATATAAGAATTTATGATAGTGAAAAGTATCTGCATTCTTCTATCTTTCAAAGTCTTTCACTCCTTTTTAGCACTCCTTACATCTGACTGCTAATAATAATATACTAAGTTAGAATTTATTGTCAAGTAAAATTAAAAATTCTTAATTTTTATAAACTTCTAGCACTTATAACTTAAAGTTAAAAGAAATATCGAATCAAATAATTTCTACAAAAAATTCATTAGACAAGCTCATCCCCTTAGTTGTGAATTTAATATCCTTATCAATAATGAAAAAGTCATCTGCAAGAAACTTTTCAATTTCTTTTTTGTATTTTTCTAGGAAATCCACACCGTATCTTTGCTTAAACTCTGCAAGATTTATTCCTTCTACTTCCCTCAGCTTAAAAATTATATATTCTTTTTCATTTTCTTCTTTACTTACAAAATCTTTATTTATGACTGGGAGTTTATTTTCTTTTAAAAGTCTGTCATAAATAGCGAGATTTTTTACATTATTGTATCGTAAATTAGAAAGAAAACCTGCGGCAGCAAGTCCCAAGCCCAAGTATCCTTCTTCATTCCAATATTTTTTATTATGAAATGATTCAAATCCCTTTTTAGCAAAATTAGAAATTTCATAACGGTTAAGTCCGATTTTCCCAAGTTCTTCTATTAGGTAAGAAAAAATTTCTACTTCGATATCTGAATCCATAAGGTCTAGCTTGCCATCTTTTTCAAGAGCATAAAACCTGGAACCCTTATCCAAAATCAAAGAGTACCAAGAAATGTGGTTAGGTTTTAAAATCTTTACCATTTCTAAATCTCTTTTTACGCTTTCAAAATCCTGGCCAGGTAGGTTTAGCATGAGATCAAAGGAAAGATTTTCAAAGCCTGCTTCTCTAATCATTTCAATATCCCTAATGGCCACATCCCTAGTGTGGTTTCTGCCGATATTTTTTAAAACCTTATCATCAAAGGATTGGACTCCTAGGGATATCCTGTTGATTCCTAAATCTTTATAAATTTTTAATTTTTCCATATCAAGTGATTTTGGATTTGCTTCTATGGTAAATTCCTCGATATCAGACTTAAAATTAAAAAGTTCACTAACAATTTTTTCTATAAGGCTTGGGTTGATATAAGAAGGGGTTCCCCCACCGATGTAGATTGAATCAATAACCACATCCATCCTCTCCCTATAGAGTCTTATCTCTTTTATTAAATTTTCTACATAGGGTTCAATCCACTTTTCAAGGTTTGGAAAGGCGGCAAAATCGCAATAATAACACTTTTTTTCGCAAAAAGGAATGTGGATATAGGCACCAACCTTATTCATCTTTGCCAGTCACCTCTATTAGTACGAGCTTGGCAGTAGACCTAGCTATAATTTTAAAATCCTGACCTTTTTTTATCCTAAGGGCATCTGCTGGAAAATAAGTGTATTCCTTCTTATCAGAAATCACCCTAACCCTTCCCTCGATTACAACAATATAATAGGAATTTTCAGTGTTTTTAGGTACAAATTCATTTCCCTTTTCAAAATATAAGCGTTTAATAATTTCACAATCAGATTTTAATACCAACTCCTCGCTAGCCTTGACAGGCTTTTTTTCTTCTACATGTCCAGTTTTATTGTTGCGGTAATCATCTATTGTAAAAATTGTTTGATGAACGGGCGCCAAAATTCCAAGAGGAATTTTTACAATATGGCTACCATAATAAGTAAATCCAAGTTTCTTTTGAAAATCCCTGGACTTAAAATTATTTCTAAAGTATCCAGCAGAAATATAATCAAGACCCAAATCTTCAAAGGCATATTTCATCATAGCCCTAACAGCTTCTGTCATAATTTTTTGCCTATGGTAAGCAGGACTTAATACAAAACCTATCTCCTTGGCCTTTTTACCTTCAAATTCTTTATAAAAATCCTCATCCACTGGGCGAAGTACTATAGATCCGATTACCTTGCCATCCATTTCTATAGCAAGGACGTTTTTATTTTTTTTAAATCTTTCTAAAACTTCCCTAGTGTAATCTAGATTTTCATGATGAGGCCAACCAGCCATTTCACCAAGGCCGGGTGTCTTGGCATATTGGTAAAAATCTTCCAAATCATTATCATTAAAAGCCCTTAATATTAGCCTGTCAGTTTTTATTAACAAATCAGTAAAATCAACTTTAATATCCATATCTTCTCCTTTGGTCTGTTAGGAATACTATACAATAATGGAATTTTTTTTAAAATTTTGTAAGATATGATTAAGTTATTTGTCTACTATATGAAGGAGGGGTCATGGATATAGAAAAAATTTATAGGATATATTTTGACGACTTGTATAAGTTTTTGCTGTATCTGTGCAAAAATAAAGAAGTCGCCCAGGATATATGCTCAGAAAGTTTTATTAGAGCAATGAAAAATATAGAAACTATTGAAGATTCTAAAGTGAAGTCCTACTTATTTCAAATAGGCAAGAATACCTATTATAACTACTATAAAAAAAATAAAATGCTTTATCTTACAGATCAAATAGAAGATTTTGACAAGGAACTTGAATCTTTTGAGAAAGATTTATTAAAAAAAGAAAAACTAACTGATTTAGAAAAAGCTATAAATAGTCTTGAAAATCCTTACAAGGATGTAGTAAAACTAAGACTTAACGACTTGTCTTTTGAAGAAATTGGTGAAATTTATAAGAAAAATCAAAATTGGGCCTGCGTTGTCTACCACAGGGCCAAGGAAAAATTAAAACTAAGATTGGAGGAATAGAATGCGTGATTGTAACATAATAAAAGATTTACTTCCCTTATATAAGGAAGATCTCTTGAGCAATGAATCAAAAACATTCGTCGAAGAGCATTTGAAAACTTGTCCTGAATGCGAAAATCTTTTAAACGAGGAAATTGAAATTGAAAGTAAAAATACAAAGCCACTTGATTTTGTCGAAAGAAGGATAAAAAAAGAAACCAGGTACTTTACTCTGGCAGTTCTCGCCTTAATCGGATCTATCCTTATTTTTATCATCTCCTACCTAAATACTCCAAGACATATTGAGTATGACAAGGACTTATATAAAGTTTATAGGAATGATAAAATATATACTGTAGAGTTTGCTGACAAGGTAAGTGGAATTGATTACACTGATACAGAAGACGCCATCTACCTTGATGCTTATAGTACAAAATATGACGAGATTTTTAATAAAAGAAGGCTGCGAAAATCTTTAACTTTCCGCAAGGAGAATTTAAAAACCGTTCTCTACCAAAACCACGAATCCATGCCAAACATGGTAATTGGTTCTGGAGAAATCCATCAAACCCTCCTTCCAAGGTTGTTTTTAGGATTCTACGCAAGACTATCTATAATAGGATTTATTGGTCTTACACTTATATTATTTTTGATAGAAAAATTTAGGAAAAAAGCCATAAGTCTACCAATAAAAACCCTTCTAATAGGAGCACCCCTATCGCTTTTCCTAGGGATTATAGCCATAAAAGGATTTAATACAGCGACTTACTATCCAGTAACAGATTTCAAATACATTGTCTTATTAAGCCTTGGTATTTACCTATTTTTCATATTTATTTCTATATTTAAAGAGCAAAAAAGGATGTGAATTTCACATCCTTTTACTTTTATTCGTCATCTAATTTCAATACTGATAGGAAGGCATCTTGTGGCACTTCAACATTTCCAAGTTGACGCATCTTCTTCTTACCTTCTTTTTGTTTTTCAAGAAGCTTTTTCTTCCTTGAGATATCTCCACCATAACACTTAGCGATAACGTCTTTTCTAAGAGCTTTTACAGTTTCTCTCGCTATTATCTTACCGCCAATAGCCGCCTGGATTGGCACTGCGAATTGTTGTCTTGGGATTTCATCCTTGAGTTTTTCAACGATACCACGACCCCTAGTATAGGCATTATCCCTGTGAACAATAAGAGAAAGGGCATCGACGTTTTGCTCGTTAATCAAGATGTCAAGCTTAACAAGGTCTGAAACTTGGTAGTCAGTAACTTCATAATCAAGAGAAGCATAACCCTTGGTCCTTGATTTCAAAGAGTCAAAGAAGTTGTAAATTACTTCACTTAAAGGAATTTTGTACTTAATTGACACCCTAGATTCATCTATATATGTCATATTCATTAGCTCGCCACGTCTAGATTGGGCAAGGTCCATTACTTGACCGATATAATCTTTTGGAGTGATAATTTCTGAAATAGTTACAGGTTCCTTAATATATTGGATTTCTGTTGGATCAGGAAAATCATTAGGGTTTTGCAATTCCTTTTCATTTTCCACGCCCTTTAGCTTTATCTTATAGATTACAGATGGAGCTGTAGCTATGATATCAAGGTCATATTCTCTTTCAAGTCTTTGGGTAATGATATCCATGTGTAAAAGTCCAAGAAAACCTGCCCTTAGACCAACACCTAGGGCTTGGGAATTTTCTTGCTCAAATACTAAGGAAGCATCATTTACCTGGAGTTTTTCCAAGGAATCCCTTAGCTTATCAAAAGATTCACCCTCTGCCGGATAAATTCCAGAATAAACCATAGGTAGGACTTCCTTATAACCTGTAAGCGGTTTATCAGTAGGATTTTCCACTGTGGTAATAGTATCGCCAACTCTCGCATCCTTAACTTGTTTGATAGATGCTTCAATGAAACCAACGTCGCCTGATCTTAATTCCTTAGTAGCAACCCTGCCCCTAGATGTATAACCAACTTGGTTTACTTCAAAAACCTTGCCGGTATTCATCATCTTAATTTCATCTCCAGGACGAACCACACCTTCAAAAACTCTTATGTAGCATATTACTCCCACATATGAATCGTAATAGGAATCAAAAATAAGAGCCTTTAGTGGCTTATCATCATGATCTTCTGGTGCTGGAATATTATTAACTATATCTTCAAGCACATCTTCGATATTAAGTCCGGTTTTAGCTGATACAAGTGGTGCATTTTCAGTATCAAGTCCGATTTCATTTTCAATTTCTAATTTAACTTCATCAACCCTAGCACTTGGTAGGTCAATTTTATTTAGAACTGGCAAAATCTCCAAGTTTTGTTCAAGGGCTAAATAAGTATTTGCTAGGGTTTGAGCTTCAACGCCTTGACTAGCATCAACAACAAGAATCGCACCCTCACAAGCCTTTAGAGACCTAGACACCTCATAATTAAAGTCAACGTGTCCTGGAGTATCAATTAAATTTAGGTCATAAACCTTGCCATCACCGGCCTTGTAATGGATTTTGATTGATTTTAATTTAATTGTAATACCACGTTCCTGCTCAAGCTCCATATCATCAAGCATCTGCTCTTTTATATCCCTTTGACTGATATTTTCACTCTTTTCAATAAGTCTATCAGCAAGAGTCGACTTACCATGGTCGATATGGGCAATAATAGAAAAATTTCTAATATTTTCTTTTCTCTTTGTCATATATCTCCTACTAATTAATTTGCATAAGGATTGTTATCAATAAGCCCCGCATCAGCAAAAGGATATACCCTCAAAAATGCGTGACCTACAATTTCTTCCTTATAAATTTTTCCAAAATCTCTTGAATCATTAGAATTAGCCCTGTTATCACCAAAAACCAGATATTCTTTGTCGCCTAAAACCCAACTTGTTTGATCAGTCTTAGCAAGTGTTTCATCAACTGAAACATATTTTTCCTCTAGTTTTTCGCCATTTACATAAACAGCACCGTCTTTTAATTCAATCAAATCCCCAGGAGTGCCAATAACTCTTTTTACATAAAGCCTATTAGGATAATCTGGAGCATGTAAAATTACAATTTCTCCTCTCTTATAATCCCTAAAGTGCTTTCCAATTTTATTAAGCATTAGAATATCTCCATCATGGAGAGTATTTAACATAGACTTACCAGCAACCCTTGTTGCATCAATTATAAAAGCCTTAACAAAAAAAGTAATAGCTAGGGCAATAATAATAGTTTTAACCCAATCCCAGATAATATTTAGTATTAAATTCCATTTTTTATTTTGTATATTTTCTTCCTTCATTCTTAACCTCTCATTTCCTATTAATTATATACTAGTTTGGGTCAATTCTCAAAAATTTACATAAGATAAATA
>NZ_CAUPHG010000087.1:0-6319 GCF_963510915.1 uncultured Anaerococcus sp.
TAAAAATTTTAAAAAAATTTAAAAAAATTCTTATTTTGGTGTTTAAAACCACATTATCAGGGTATAATAGTAATAAGAAAAATTAAGTAGTTTTCTTACCCACTGGCACAGGGATTAAGAAAATTGAATATTATTTATAAACTTGTTTGATTTTGATGCTTTTATGGACAGCTGGTGATTTATAAGTTTCTAGTATATCTACTTTGCTTATGAATTTATAGAAAAAGTGGTGGAAGATAAGTGTAAAAGATGAGCCATCTGACGTTTTTCTATATGATTTGTACTGAAAGATTTGATGAAGAAAATAATTTTATAAAGTATTTTGTAAACCCGTTACTAATAGAAAAGAAGATTTCACATATAGTAGGGATGTTTCAGAAGTCTAATGGCTTCTAATATAGAAAGGAAGTAAGCGTGATTGAACCTAAATCAAAACGCTGTGCCAGTGGGGAATAATAATCGACTTTGAAGTGTAAAGAAATTTCAGAGTCGATTTTTTTGTGGGTATTTTTATAAATTCTTTTTAAGTGGCTTTTCGATACAGATCTTTTGGTTTCGTCTTTGTTTTAGGATTCTTTTATTTGTAACAAATAGGATTTGAAAGTGGATTGAGAATCTGATTATATTTAAAAAAATACTTAGCTAATAAAGATTTTAAGCTTTCATATAGATTAGGTTTACCTTGTGGGATACACATAAATTTTGATATAATGATGAAGAGAGTTTTATTTGGAGCAGGCTATGGATATTAATTTTAAAAAACAAACAATGAATGATTATTTTATAAGCGATGGTAAATTCAGCGACAAAGCGAATGTTTTTGTGGTAAATAATCCAGACGATTCTTTTCTGTTTTATAATAGGTCGGAATTTTCTGCAATTTGTACAGGTGGCAAGGTATATATGAGATCGGAAAGTGCTGACTTGATAGATAAACTTAGGGAAAATTTTCAAAATTATCCTGGTGCCTGGTTTGCTGAAGCGGCTAATATTAGGAAACTAGATGGTATTTTGAGAGAATTTGGTATAGAAATTGATAATTTTTTCCCTTTGATGAGTTTTTCTGATAGAGAGGTGCCGGTTAAAGATTTTGAATTTACAAGGATAGAAAAAGAAGATATAAGCAAATTTAAAGGCAAGACAAAAATGGCCTTTGCTTTTGATGAGGATGACAGAATAGGACTTGGTTTTTATGATGGTAAAGAGCTCGTAGCTCTTGCGGGAGCCTCTGTTTCAGGTAAATATCTTTGGGATATAGGACTTGAGAAATTTTCTGAACTTCCTAAATACCAAGGACTTGGATCCTCAATTTTAAGGAGCCTATCTTTAATAATAAGGGAAGAAAACGAGGGTATAAGCCCAATCACCGCTACCCAATTTTCCCACACAAGATCTATAAATACCGCCATAAGGGCTGGATTCGAGATGAATCTTTGCATGACTGGTAGGAAAAAATAGGTCAATAATTGCTGGATTTGTCGTTGACAAAATCGTCGAAAGCGGTAATTTATAAGGGTAGGAAAAAGTAAATTTTTGGAATGTAGCCAAGCCGGTAAGGCACCAGATTCTGACTCTGGAGATCACAGGTTCGAATCCTGTCATTCCAGCCAAAAATTTAAAAAGGAAACGAAAACTCGTCTGCTCCGCAGACTTCTTCGTGCTCCCGCACTCTGTTTTCGGCGTAAATAGCCGAATTCAACGGCTATTTACGATAGCCAAGTTGGTAAGGCACCAGATTCTGACTCTGGAGAGCGTAGGTTCGAGTCCTACTATTCCAGCCATTGTAGTAAATCCGTGGATCATATCTACGGATTTTTTATTTTATAATTTTATCCAACTAATATTTTCCAACAAAAAACCAACCCAGCTTGGGGTCGGTTTCGTGATTTTTATTAAATTTTCTAGAAGTCTACCTTTTCTCCGTAGTAGGCTGCGTGGTAGATTTTTTTGATGTCTGCTGGGCTTGTCTCTCTTGGGTTAGTTAGTGTACAAGCGTCTTTGAAGGCATTTTCACTCATCTTGTCTAATACTTCTAGGAAGTCTTTTTCTTCAATTATGGTGTTTTTACCATCTTTGATAGTAGCTGTGATTCCTACAGCCGCGTTTAATTTTCTAATTTCTTCAGCTATGTCTTCTACGCCTAGGATTCTTTCGATTTCTTTGTATTTATCGCAAGTTTTTCTGTTGTAGTCGATTATGTATGGTAACATAATTGCATTTGCTTCACCGTGAGTTAGGTGGAAGATACCGCCGATTTTGTGAGCCATAGAGTGAACAATACCTAGGGAAGCATTTGTAAAGGCCATACCTGCTATACAAGATGCTATATGCATTTTTTCACGAGCTACCATGTCATCACCTTTATCGTAAGCATCTTTTAGGTAGCCAAAAACTAATTGGATGGCTCTAATTGCATATGGGTCTGTGAAATCATCAGATGCTGTTGATACGAAAGCTTCAACTGCGTGAGTCATAACATCCATACCAGTAGCTGCAGTAATCTTAGGTGGCATGGTTGCAGGAATTCTCATATCAAGAAGGGCAACTTCTGGAACGAAGTCTGGGTGTACTAGTGGGTATTTGATTTCTTTTTCTGTATCAGTAATAACTGAGAAAGCTGTAATTTCACTAGCTGTACCAGATGTAGATGGGATACAAATCATTTTTGCTTTATTTTTTAATGGTGGGTTATCAAAGTTTGCAAGTCTTTCGAAATCCCATTCTGGGTGTTCATAGAATACCCACATAGCTTTTGCAGCGTCCATTGCAGAACCGCCGCCGATAGCGATTATCCATTCTGGTTCAAATTCAGCCATCTTTGCTCCGCCAGCAAGACAAGTTTTAACGGATGGATCTGGTTCTACACCGTCAATTATCAAAACTTCCATGCCTGCTTTTTCTAGTTGTTCTTTGGCTTCATCTAGGAATCCAAATTTTTTCATAGAAGAGCCGCCTGTAACAAGGACTGCTTTCTTGCCCTTTAGGGTAGATAAGTAATCAAGTGCATGTTCACCATGTACTATGGTGTTTGGAACTGAAAATGTTGTATAAGTCATAAAATCCTCCAATCTTATTGTGTTAATTAACTAACAATCTACTTTTAATATACCCCCGTTTCTTATGAATGTAAAGGTTTACCTACAGATAATAATGATAGAACTATCCTTAGAAATAAACTCAAAAATTTTTCTAGCCTTGTATCTTTCATTATTATTCTAACTAATAATTTTTTGCTTATAAAAACGCAGGTTTTAATAAAGATAGAGTTTTTATGGTCATAGAAATTATTCCTCAGCTATAAAATTTTAAGGCATAGCTAGTGAAAATGTAAAGTTTTAGATAAATGGATTAATATATGGCTATATATTACGGAAATATGTTATGAATTTAATATTTTTCTTCAATGGGTCTAAATAATTTCCTTAATAATGGGAAAAATTTAATTTAAAAGTATAATTAACCATAATTCACTAATACATTAAACTATTTAAAGGAGTTTTATATGGGCTTATCATTAGCTATGAAAATATTAAAAAATCATTTGTTGAAAGGAGAACTAAAGACTGGAAATGAAGTTGCGATAAAAATCGACCAGACCTTGACCCAAGATTCAACAGGGACTATGGCATATCTTCAACTTGAAGCTATGGATATAGATAACGTTGCAACAGAAAATTCTGTGGCTTACATAGATCATAATATTTTACAGGCTGGTTTTGAAAATGCAGACGACCATGAGTTTATAAAGTCAGCTGCTAATAAGTTTGGCATCACATTTTCCAAAGCAGGTGGAGGAATTTGCCACCAGGTCAATCTCGAACAATTTGCAAAACCTGGCGACACCCTAGTAGGCTCAGATTCTCATACACCAACTGGTGGTGGCATGGGCGAGCTTGCCATAGGAGCGGGAGGTCTTGAGGTGGCTGTGGCTATGGCCAAGGGTTTTTATTTTGTAAAAGTCCCTAAGATTTATAGGGTAAATCTCTTAAATTCCCTAAATCCAGCTGCCAATGCCAAGGATGTTATCCTCTATATTCTAGGAAAACTCACAGTTAAGGGTGGAACAGGCTACATAATGGAATATACAGGAGAGGGTGTGAAGTCACTTTCTGTAACAGATAGGGCAACTATTTGCAATATGGGAGCGGAACTTGGGGCGACCACTTCGATTTTTCCATCAGATGAAAACACTAGAGCTTATTTAAAAAGCCAGGGCAGGGAAGAAGACTATATAGAACTTTCCGCCGATCCTGATGCTTTTTATGACGAAACAATTGAAATTGATTTAGGAGAGATTAAACCAGCTGTTGCCAAGCCACATTTTCCTGACCAATACTCAGAGGTAAAAGACCTGGGCAAAATAAAATTAGATCAAGTTGCCATTGGTTCTTGCACAAACTCTTCTTATATGGATTTGATGAAGGTGGCAGCTATTCTTGATGGTAGGAAAGTTCATCCAGACGTTTCCCTAGTTATTTCGCCAGGGTCTGCTACAATTTTGGAAAAAATTTCTGAAAATGGAGCTTTGGCAACCATGATAAAGGCAGGGGCGAGAGTCCTCGAATCCGGATGTGGACCATGTATCGGTATGGGTCAGGCACCAAGGTCTGGTGGAGTATCCCTAAGGTCTTTTAACAGAAACTTTAAGGGCAGGTCTGGAACTATGGATGCACAAATTTACCTTGCAAGTCCAGAAACATGTGCGGCTAGTGCTGTACTTGGATACATTGCAGACCCAAGTGAACTTGCTTACAGCGAAAATTTTGACAAAAATGTAAGTTTCAACCACACAGATGCCTATTTTATAATGCCAGAAACAGATTTGTCAAAGAGAGTTAAGGAAACTGTCAAGGGCAAAAACATCAAGCCTTTCCCAAAGGCGGAGAAGGCGAAAAATATAGACAAAAAAGTTGTTTATAAAGCAGGCGACGGAATAACTACCGATGATATTTGCCCATCAAACGCTCATCTTTTGCCATTTAGGTCAAATATTGAATACTTATCAAACTTTGCTTTTACAACAAAAATTGATGATTTTAAGGATAGGTGCGAGGAAAATGATGGGGGAATTATTGTTGCTGGTGAAAATTACGGTCAAGGCTCATCCAGAGAACACGCAGCCCTTCTTCCTTTATTCTTGGGTATCAAGGCTGTTGTTGCCAAGTCTTTTGCAAGAATCCATAGGTCAAATCTAATAAATAATGCCATCTTGCCATTGGTTTTTGAAAATGAAAGTGATTATGAAAAAATTTCTGAATATGATCAAATAAAAATTTCTAATATGGAAAATTCAATTGAAAGTGGTGACTTCATCTTAGAAGATTTAACTAAAAATATAAAAATAAAGTTAAGAGGGGATTTTTCCGATAGAGAAAAGGAAATCCTTCTTGAAGGTGGCTATCTAAACTACGCAAAGAACCTAGATTTGGAGGAAAAATGAAAATTACACTGATTAAGGGCGATGGAATTGGGCCGGAGATCACAGCAGCCATGAAAAAAGTTGTGGCAGCCCTTGGAATCGACCTAGACTTTGAAGAAATAAACGCAGGTCTTTCGGTTTTTGAAGAAGAAGGGGTCTACATTCCTCAAAGGCTTTTCGATTCTATAAATAAAAACAAAATTGCCATCAAGGGACCAATTACAACACCAATCGGCCATGGCTTTAGGTCTATAAATGTGGAACTCAGAAAGAAATTCGACCTCTTTGCCAATATTAGACCAATCAAGGCTCCAGGGCCTCTCGAATTAAAATTTGCTGGGGTTGACATGGTTATCTTTAGGGAAAACACCGAAGACCTTTATGCCGGAATCGAAGAACAAATTTCTCCAGACGAAGCCCATTCTATCAAGGTTATCACCAGGGAAAAATCTCAGAGAATTATTGAAAAAGCTTTTGAATTTGCTAGAGAGAATGGCAGGAAAAAGGTAAGCATCATCACCAAGGCCAATATAATGAAGCTTTCTGACGGACTCTTCCTTGAAGTTGGAAGAGAAGTAGCTAAAAAATTCCTTGATATAGACTTTGAGGAGCTTTTGGTTGATAATACCGCCATGCAAATGGTTATGAATCCTGGCCGTTTTGACGTTCTTGTTACAGAAAATCTTTACGGTGATATTTTATCAGATTTGGGCGCAGGACTTGTTGGTGGGCTTGGTCTTATGCCTGGGGTGAATAAGGGAAAAGACATTGCAATTTACGAATCTATCCACGGGTCTGCCCCAGATATAGCAGGGAAAAATCTTGCCAATCCTATTGCCATGCTTTTGACTCTTTGTCTTCTTCTTGATGATATAAACGAGAAAGAGAACTCAGGAAAAA
>NZ_CAUPHG010000088.1:0-6275 GCF_963510915.1 uncultured Anaerococcus sp.
TAAGATAAGGGGGAGTGATGAAAAAGGGATTTTTATTAGTAATATCAGGACCGTCTGGGGTCGGTAAAGGTACTGTTCTTCATGACTTGATGAACACCCAAACAAACTTAGTATATTCTGTATCCGCCACAACTAGAAAAAAGAGGGACGGAGAAATAGAAGGAGTTAGTTATTTTTATTTAGACCACGATCAGTTTGAAAAGATGATCGCTGAAGATAAATTCCTTGAATATGCTCAAGTCCATAATAATTATTATGGAACACCCAAAGAATTTGTAGAAAAAAAGATAAACGAAGGCAAAATCGTAATATTAGAAATAGATGTACAAGGAGCTCTAAATATCAAGAAAAATACTGATAATGGAGTCTTTATTTTTTTAGCCCCACCTAGCCTAAAGGAATTAAAGAAAAGAATTGTAGGTCGAGGTACAGAAACTGATGAAGATATAAAAATCAGGATGAATAATGCTAAAAAAGAACTACAGTATATTAAAGATTACGATTATATAGTTGTTAATGACCACCTAAATTCAGCCATAACATCTGTTAATGAAATAATTAACGCAGAAAAACACAAGGTATTTAGGGAAGAAAATTTAGTATTTGAGGAGGATTAATGAAAAATCCATCATTTAAAACATTGTCTGAAGTAAGTCCAAGTAGGTATGAAATTTGCATGATGTGTGCAAAAAGAGCAAGAAGAATCGTAAATGGCTCTGCACCTCTGACTAAACGTGTGGAGGCTAAACCAGTCACTCAAGCCTTAAATGAGATTATCGAAGGCAAGGTAATAAAAAAACAATAATATGTTAAAAAATAAAAATATTTTACTAGGTGTAAGTGGTGGAATAGCAGCTTACAAGGTTCTAGATTTGTGTTCAAGACTAAAAAAAAGAGACGTAAATCTCAAAATAATTATGACTGAATCTGCAGTAGAATTTGTTAAGCCACTAAGTTTTGAAACTATGGGTAGGTGTAAAGTTTATACAGATTTATTTACTGGTCATCACGAAGAAGTTCATCATATAGAACTCGCCAAGTGGGCAGATTTGATGCTTATAGCACCTGCTAGTGCTAACACAATTGCTAAGATGTCACATGGAATAGCGGATAATTTTCTCTTATCAACCTATCTGGCCTGTGAGAAGGATGTGGTTATAGCACCAGCTATGAATACCAATATGCTCAAGGCAAAAGCAACTCAAAGAAATCTTCATATTTTAAAAGAAGATGGAGTCAGAATTATAAAACCAGAGCCAGGTCTTTTAGCTTGCAATACAATAGGCGATGGGCGACTTGAAGAACCAGAAGAAATAGTAGATTATTTAGATGATTATTTTACTGAAAAAGATCTAAAAGGTAAGAAAATAATTGTTACTGCTGGTCCAACAGTTGAACCTATTGACTTTGTAAGATACATAACAAATAATTCAAGCGGTAAGATGGGTTATAATATAGCCAATGAAGCCCGTAAACGTGGAGCTGATGTAACTTTAATATCAGGTCCAGTAAATCCAATCAAGATAAACAGCATAAAGAGAATAGAAATTAAAACCAATTCCGAAATGAAAGACGCTATCGCAAGAGAATTTGATCAAGCAAATGCTTTAATAATGTCCGCAGCACCTGTTGACTATAAAGTTTTAAATCCTAGCGATAGGAAAATTAAAAAGGACGGATCAAATTTAAATTTAGAATTAATAGAAAACATTGATATAATAAAATATTTTGGCTCAATAAAAAAAGGTCAAACTATTATAGGTTTTGCTGCAGAAACTGATGATTTGATTGCAAACGCTAAGAGTAAACTTGATAAGAAAAATTTAGATTATATTATTGCAAATGACTTAACAAAATGGGGAGCAGGTTTTGATGTTGATACTAATGTAGCTTCTATAATTTCTAAGGATGAAATAATGAGCCTCGATATAATGCCAAAAAGCCAGCTTGCCAATAAAATATTAGACCTATTAAGGTGATAATTTGTACGCAAAAGTAATTATTGATAGTAAAAGTAGATTCTTAAACAGGGCTTTTACTTATCATATTCCAGAAAAATTGAATAATAAATTACAAAGAGCAATGAGGGTCTTAGTTCCTTTTGGAAGAGGAAATAAGACTGTCGTTGCTTTTGTTTATGAAATTGTAGAAAATTTTCAAGCTGACTATGAACTTAAAGATATAATTTCAATAATTGATGATAGTAAGTTAGTTATTGATGAGCTTTTAGATCTAGCATTTTTTATGACAAAGCAATATCTTTCTCCAATTCAGCTTTCTCTCAAACAGGTATTACCACCTACAAATATAGACAAAATAAAGACTTTCTACTTAGCTAAGTCAGAAGGTGAAGATAAGCTAATAAACTATTTGCAAATTGAGAGAAGCAAGGAAGAAATCTTAGAAAGATTTCCTAATTCCTTGAATAGATTAAAAGAATTAATAGAAAATGAAGAAATAAAAGTTTTATATGAGGCGAGTGATAAAATCAAAATATCATATGATACTTTTGTAAAATTAAAAGATTTTGATGCAACACTTGCGAAAAACGCAAAAAAACAGCAACAAATTATTGACTATCTTAAAGATAATGGGATTACAAAACAGAGTGATTTACTTAAAAATACATCTTCATCCTTATCATCATTAAAATCTCTTGTTGAAAAAAATGTGGTTGAGGAAATTCTAAAAGAAGCTAATAAGGAAATTGAACTAGATGCGAAAAAATACGATAAGCATCTCTTGAATACCGATCAAGAAAATGCTTATAAAAAGATTCTTGGCCAGCCGGACGGTCAATTTTTATTATTTGGTGTCACTGGGTCAGGCAAGACTGAAATTTTTTTACAAGTAGTAGAAGAGTTTATCAAGGAAGGTAAAGAGGCAATTATTTTAGTACCAGAGATATCTCTGACACCACAAACTATCGAAAGATTTTCTGGAAGATTTAAAGAAAAAATTGCCATTATGCATTCTAGGCTTACTCCAAAAGAAAGATTTAACCAATGGATGATGATTAAAAATGGTGAAGTTAAAATTGCTATAGGGGCTAGATCTGCTATTTTTGCACCTTTTGAAAATCTAGGAGCTATTATTATAGATGAAGAACATGATAATTCTTATATTTCATCTAAAGACCCTAAATATCACACAAAAGAAATTGCAAAGTTTAGAGCAGATTACAATCACTGTAATTTGATAATGGCATCAGCTACACCTTCAATAGACACAATGAATGAAGTTTTCGAAGGAAGGCTTAATTTATTACAATTAAGAACTAGAGTAAATAAGATATTGCCCGAAATTCTTTTGGTCGATATGAGAGAAGAACTCAAAAACTCTAATTATTCCATGCTTTCATACAAATTACAGGAAGAAATTCGTAGTAATTTGGCAAATAATGAGCAAACAATTTTATTTTTGAATAAAATAGGTCACGATTCTTTTACTTTTTGCAGAGCCTGTGGTTATGTTGTTAAATGCGAAGCCTGTGATGTTGCTATGACTTATCATAAAAATGTTGACAAACTTGTTTGCCATTACTGTGGTAGGACTAAAAATCAAGTAAGAGTATGTCCAAATTGTCATTCAAAAAAAATCAAGGAATTTGGAGCAGGCACTGAAAAGCTTGAAGAAGAAGTAAGAGGTCTTTTTCCAGGTGCAAATATTCTAAGAATGGATTCCATGGTTGCAACAAATAAGTCAAGGTATGACTATATGTATAAGGCTATGAAGGAAGGAAAGATTGACATTCTTATAGGTACACAAATGATTGCAAAGGGTCTTGATTTTGAAAATGTAACTCTAGTTGGAATAATTTCTGCTGACTTATCATTAAATGTTGGCGATTTCTCTGCTCAAGAAACTAGCTTCCAATTATTAACTCAAGTAGTAGGTAGGGCTGGTCGAGCTGATAAACCAGGTAGAGCTATTATACAAACATATAAACCAGATAATTTTGTGATCCAAGCTGTAAAAGCTAATGATTACCAAAGTTTTTTTGAAAATGAACTTAAAATTAGGAAGGCTTTTGCATATCCTCCATACAAAAATATTATTACAATCAAGATATTAAATGTCGATAGGATAATGACAATTGATATTTCTAAAGAATTTACAAATGATTTAAGAAATGCATTAAAAAATATTTTTGATGTTGAAATAATTGGACCAAATCCGTGCAAAATATCAAGAATAAATAATAAATACAGGTATAATATCCTTGTAAAGGTTAGTGATAAAGACCTTAGTTTATGTCGAGATGCTATAAGCAGGATTAAAGATAAATTCATCAATAAATACAAGGATACTTCATTCATCGTTGCTATTAATCCTGTAAATATTAATTAAGGAGTCAAGATGTTTAATTTTTTTAAAAGAAAAAAGAAAAAAGTTGAAGAACTAGAAAACAATGAAGTTATTAAAGAAACTGGACAAGAATTTACTGATAATGATAACAGTGACTCAAATAACGACGATATAACTAACGAAGAATATAATAAGTTTAACGAAGCTAACAAAAATAACGATTTAATTGATAAGGCTGAAGAAAAGGTAGAAGAATTAAAGGTAGAAATAGAATCAGAAATAGAAAAATTAGAGGACAAGGCTAAAGAAGTTTCTGAAAAAATTTCAGAAGAAGAAAAATCTAGCAAAATCAAATCTGGGAGATTTATAGACTTAACAAAAAGTGATAATACGGAAAAAAAAACTCTAAAAACTGAAGAAAAAGAATCTAAAAAGACTGAAGCAAAACAAGAACAGGAAATAGAAGAAATTTCTGAAAAAATCAAGGAAGATTTTTTAACAGAAGAAAGTCCAGAAGATCAAAATCAAAATTTAGATGTTGAAGTAATATCAGAAGAGAAAGAATCAATATTTGATAAGTTAAAAAAAGGACTTGCAAAAACTAGGGATAACTTTACATCAAGCCTGACAAATTTATTTACTAGAAATGTAAAAATAGATGATGAATTATATGATGAATTGGAAGAAATTTTAATTTCTGCTGATATTGGAATGACATCAACAATAGATATTGTCGATGAGCTTAGAAACGAAATTAGAAAAAGGTCAATAAAAGAGTCAGATAAAATTTACCCAGTTCTAAAAGAAATAATGGTTAATAAACTTGACGAGAAAAACCTTGAAAATGAGATTAAATTTGAAAAAGGAAAACTTACTGTAATACTTGTTATTGGAGTAAATGGAGTAGGAAAGACAACAACAATAGGAAAACTTGCCAATAATTTCAAGAATGAAGGCAAGAGTGTTATGGTTGCTGCAGCAGATACTTTTAGGGCGGCAGCTATAGAACAATTACAAGAATGGGCAAATAGGGCAAAGGTAGAGCTTATTTCACATAAGGAAGGCGCAGATCCTTCGGCAGTAATATTTGACGCTATTAAGTCCGCACGTAGCAAAAATATAGATATTCTTATCTGCGATACAGCAGGAAGACTTCATAATAAAAAGAATTTAATGCAAGAGCTTGATAAAATTAATAGAACTATAGATACTCATGCTATAAATGCAAATAGGGAAAACCTATTGGTTCTTGATGCTACGACTGGCCAAAATGCTGTAAATCAGCTAAGAGAATTTAAAAATGTGACTGATATTACCGGACTAATTCTTACAAAACTAGATGGTACTGCCAAGGGTGGAGTGATTTTTCCACTACAAGTTGAAGTAGAAGTACCAGTCAAATATATTGGTGTTGGAGAAGGAATTGATCATTTACAGAAATTTGATTCAAAATCTTTTGTAGATGCTATGTTTTGATGTTGAAATATAGGTTTTAAGTGGTATATTATACAGGTACTACAACAATCACACTCATGGATGGATATTACGTTGCCAATTGTGGTTTGATATTCAGTTGAGATGAGTGGAAGAAAAAACGGAGGTAATTATGGCAGTAGTTTCAATGAAAAAATTATTAGAAGCCGGTGTACACTTTGGACACCAAACTAGAAGATGGAATCCTAAAATGTCTAGATTCATCTTCACAGAAAGAAATGGTATCTACATTGTAGACCTACAAAAAACAGCTAACCAAATTGAGGAAGCTTATAAGGTAATGAGAGACATCGTTGCTGATGGTGGTAGAGTTCTATTCGTAGGTACAAAAAAACAAGCACAAGACTCAATTCAATCAGAAGCTAAGAGATCTGGTCAATACTATGTATCTCACAGATGGTTGGGTGGTATGCTTACAAACTTTAAAACAATTAGAAAAAGCGTAGAAAAACTTCAAAGATATGAAAGAATGG
>NZ_CAUPHG010000089.1:0-6266 GCF_963510915.1 uncultured Anaerococcus sp.
TTTGGCATACAAAAATCCCTCCATCCGTATTCCGGATTTTGGGGTTCAGGTCAAAGGGGCTGTTTTTTATTATCCGCTCTTTTTTATTGAATGTAAAATCAAATGATAAGCAAAATTAGAAGTAAATCATAATAATAGATAGTATTACGTTTATATAATAGCAAAATTTAAATTACAATTCACCTTCTATTTTATAAATATCTTTATCAAACCAAGTTGTTCTTGAATTAAAAATTTCCAACCAAAACACTTTCTTTTTTAATTTCAAATTTTATCCCAAAAGCTTTTTTATAAGGCTAAATTTTTTCTCAGCATAAGGTGGATACCTCAATGGATTATCAAAGAATCCAGCTTTGACCATAGATTTCCTGTTAGAAAAATTCATAAAACCAAAATAACCGTGGTAGCCTCCCTGACCAGAATTGCCCACTCCGCCAAATTCTAGCCTTGGATTTGCAATTTGCATCAAACAATCATTTATGGCCCCATTTCCGTATTCCATTTCCCTGATGATTTTATCTTCTATATTTTTATCACGTGTAAAAGTATAAAAAGCTAAGGGCTTTGGCATTCTCTTTATTTTACTCAAAATCTCATCAAGCTTTGAGTAAGAAATTATAGGAATAATCGGTCCAAAAATTTCCTCACCCATTACTGGATCAGAAAAATCGACCCTGTCTATGATAGTTGGGGTAATTTTAAGGATTTCCTTATCAAAGTTCCCGCCAAAAACGACTTTTTCTTCATCTATAAGACCTAAAAGTCTTTCAAAGTGGTTGGCGTTTATAATCCTTGGCAAGTCTTTGTTAGCTAGTGAATCTTCTCCGTAGAAATCAATTAAATTCGCCTTTAATTCTAAAATAAAATCCTCTTTTATAGCCCTGTCTACAAGAAAAAAGTCTGGAGCTATGCATGTTTGGCCGGCATTTACAGTTTTGGCCCAGGCAATTTTCTTTGCAGCTGATTTTATGTCAGCCGTCTTTTCAACCAGGCATGGGCTCTTCCCCCCAAGTTCTAAGGTTAATTTGCTAAGGTGAGGAGCTTGGGCTGCCATAATTCTTTTGGCAACACTTGGCCCACCAGTGTAAAAAACGTGGTCATAAGGTTTGCTTATTAATTCTTCGTAATCTAGATTAGTATTATCCAAATGGACGAAAAAATCTTCCCTAAAATTATCCCCGACAATTTTAGAGATAATTTTGCTCGTCTCAGTAGACTTTGACGAAGTTTTTAAAATTACAGTATTACCCGCAGCAATCGCCCCAACAACTGGACCTAGGCTTAGATTAAAGGGATAATTCCATGGAGAAATTATGAGAGTCACGCCAAGGGGTTCATAAATATAAAAACTCTTTGCTAGAAAAGTCGTTAAAGATTTCCCCACCCTCACTTCTTTCATCCACCTATGAAGGTGTTTTTTAGCAAATTTTAACTCCTCTAGGACAAAATGATATTCTGTAAGATATGATTCAAAATTAGACTTGCCCAAATCTTTTTCAAGGGCTGATAAAATCTCCCCTTCATTTTCCCTTATGGTCTTTTCAAGCTTGTTTAACTCTCTCATCCTAAAATCATAGGACTTGGTATTGTTCCCCCAAAAAAATTCTCTTTGCTTTCTAATAATATTTTCAAGATTCATAAGTGTCCTTTCAAAATTCACAGATTGAAATTCATAAAAAATATTCTATAAATTAATCCTTTAAAATATCTTTTTCAATCCTTATACACATATATATCATTCCTAAACTCACAGGTATTAATATTATAAACATGCCTAATAAAGGGTCAAATAGGTTAAAGACTTCCCCTAATATCATTGTGAAAAGTGTGATAAGTATGCCAATAATTCCCAATCTTACACCAGACCTATACCAATAAGCATTTCCATTTTCCCAATTTCCTTGACTTTGAACAAGTCTTGGGAGAAGGTAATGGGACAGGCCACTATACTTATATGAACCTAGCCTTTCTCTTCCACTTTTAAGTTCTTTCCTAATTTCCTTTGGTGGATAGGGTATTGGATTTTTTAAAAGATTGTAATTTACGATAATAATTAAAATATTTACACCTAATAATATTAGATAGATCTTATTAGACATAAAGTCCTCCTAAAAGTTCAAATCTTGCCATTTAATTTGACTATGGTAAATCTAGATTGGCGAGATAAAAATCTATATCTCCTGTCCTTATGAATAGATTTATTTGTATCATTACCAGACCTTATGGACCTAACAAGTGAAATATTGCTGCAGAAACGAGGAATAACTTTATATAAAGAAAGGTGCTTATAAATCAAAAGCAGAGAAGATTTCGTCAGACTCTTTCGTCTGTAATTATATGCTCTATGCCCTTATGGCCTTTCTTAAGATAATCTTTCATAAAAGTCTGGTAAGCTTTATAATTTTCAAGTCGGTCGATTGTTATCCAGTGCATGGTCTCTTTTAGGCCGCTAGTTGTAAGGCTATAGCTCTTGAGGTTTTTATTTCCCTTTGGCTTCATCATGTAATAAAAGCAAATCTCATGGCAGTCTAGACCCTTTAAACCGGAACTTCCAACAAAGAAATTTTCGTGAATAATAGCCAAATAATCAACCTCGTATTCGACGCCTGTTTCTTCGAAGGCTTCCCTCTTCACAGCTTCTTCAGAACTTTCCCCCAAATGGACTCCGCCACCTATAGAATAGTAATAGTCATCTACTTCATTTCCCGCAAACAAAACGCAATCATCTTCGACTATTATTGCAGCAGCCCTATACCTAAACCACTTATCTCCTTTTCTAAAACCACAATCTTGATCCATCTCTGTCTCCTTAACCTTAATATCAAAATTCCCACAAAAACAAAAATGACCCTGCTGGGTCAATTTTTTTTATTTCTTATAAAAATATCAAACAAATTATAAAATGGTTCATAAAATCATTTTGTTTTCAAAAACCAATATAAAGTTTATCTTAAAATTATTATTTAATACAGGATGGCTTTGGCAAGATTTTGAAAATTTATCCACAAGTATTATGAATATTTTCAGAAAATTAAACGCACCTATTCTGTTATCCCATTTTTTAAACTAGACCTATATTATCGGTGGAACTTTCTGCTTATTTTCTTTAAGAAAATAAGGACAAGTTCGTGCCTCTGCATAAGTATTTCCATAATTTTCCTTTCGGAAAATTAGGACAAGGCTATAGCTTCGATTTCTATTACTGCACCCTTTGGAATATTTGCTACTTCTAGGGCAGATCTGGCTGGTTTGTGGTCGCCAAAGAATTCTTCATAGACTTGGTTAAAGGCTGCAAAGTCGTTTACGTCATCAAGGAAGACATTGCATTTTACAATTTTATCCACAGATGAACCCCCTGCTTCTACTATGGCCTTAATATTTTCTAAGGCTCTTTTTGTGGCCTTTCTAATATCCATTTCTAATTCGCCTGTTTCTGGGTCTAGTGGAAGTTGGCCTGATGTAAATATTAAATTATCTGTAACTATGCCTTGGGCATAAGCTCCTACAGCTGCTGGAGCTTTTTTGGTTTGAATTTCCTTCATCTTTTCTCCTATGATATCTTTAAAAATTCTTCTAAGGTTAGGTTATTATCGTATATTTCCTTGGCGTTTTCTACCCCTACAAATCTAAAGTGCCAAGCTTGGGCCTTGTGGTGGGTCTTATTTTCTTTGCCCTTTGGATATCTTTCGATAAAACCGTATTTATAAGCATTTTCAACGAGCCATTTATATTCTGCTGTCGCTTCAAATTTATCATTATACTTGGTGCCTTCTGTAAAAAAGTCAAAGGATGTTCCGGTTTGATGTTCACTTGTGCCAGGATTTTCAGCCTCAACTTCTCCTGCATCGTGCATCTTACCCTCAAGCTCATAACCTCTGTAATCAGATGCTATTTTTAGATTAAGACCAAACCTTTCCATATCTTGGCGCATGGTTTCAAAGGCACGCCTAGCAGTCTTATCCACACCCGGATCAAAATTTGCTGGTAATGGATAGGCTTCGCTAACATAAACTATACCATTTACAACCTTGATGGTCTCAGAGCCTTCTGTCTTAGATAGACCGTACTTATTCACATAATAATAAGAATCATCTATCTTAACCTTAGAAAAACCGTTTTCTGAACCATAAAAACCTAGGTATTGACCTTCCTTCACAAACTTATCTGTTTTTGAATAGTCATTAGGAAATTGGTAGGCATATTGGGTTTGTAGGCATTTCACATATTCAACTAGCTCGTCTTCATAAGAGCTATCTTGGATTTTTAATTCGTCTTTTATATTTATATCTTTAAAACCAATCTCAGTTGCCACATGGACATCGCTTGCATCGGATTTTTCTTCCCTAGCAGTATCTGCCATGAGTTCACCAGATGCAATCCTGTATTCGCTTGGTCTTCTGATTTGGTAATTATCTTCTTTTTGTAGGGCAAATCTAGCTGTTGTAAGGGTCAAAACCGCCCCGATACCTAGCAAAACCGCCTTTCTTCTCCTTCTTCTCGCTTCTCTTCTCTTGCGTCTTTTAAGCTCTCTGATACCTTTATTTGACATTTTTATTTCCTCTATTTATTTCAATATTTTAGTGTATGTCTGCGGGATTGTAATATCTTGCGAAAATATATTTCAATTTACTACTTAAGTTCGATACTACATTTTGTTACTATCATTATAACACGATTTAAATAAAAATAACAGAGCAAAATGCCTATTTTTGAAAGAAAAAATCAAAAAATCCGACTTTTTTGTCGGATTTTCATGAATTTTAGTTTTATTTTGACTAATTCTTAAAAAGATTTCTTATTAAGTCTAGAAAACTCATTTTTTCACTAGGCTTTTTTGGAGCATCGTATTTTATTATTTTATGATTATTTGCTAAATCATTTTCCTTAATTTGAATTTTTCTTTGCTCATTATCAGATATAGCTTTTTTCATGAGTTCTTCTTGTGCATTAAAATTGTGCTTGTTTTCAACTTTCAAATATTCGCCCGTAGAAGAAAGCTTTCTTATTTTAACATCATCAGCAAACATGGTATCCAAAAATCCTAAGACATAGTTTTTAATCTCAGAATCTTCTAATGGTACAGCTACTTCTACCCTCTTTCTAATGTTTCTTGTCATGAAATCAGCTGAAGATATATAGACTTTTGGATCCTCTCTACCAAATTGGTAAACCCTATGGTGTTCAAGAAACCTCCCCACAATCTGGTAGATTTCAATATTATCTGTCACACCATTAACTCCTGGTAGTAGGCAAGTAATACCTCTAACCATCATTTTTATTTCTACCCCGGCCTTGGATGCTTTTGATAAAAGGTCAATTAGACCCCTATCCGAAATCGAATTCATTTTTAATCTTATATAGGCATCTTCACCATTTTGAGCCTTTTTAATTTCTTCTTTGATTAATTTTTCAAGACCTTCTGGCATAGACTTTGGTGAAACCATCAGTTTCTCATAAGAACCTTCGAGGTTACCTATCAAGATATTATCGAATAAATCCTTGGCATCTTGACCGATTACCATATCGCTTGTCATGAAGGAAAAATCTGTATAAACCTTGGCGGTTTTTTCGTTATAATTTCCTGTTGCTATCTGGGTAATGAAAGAAACATCTCCCTCGCCATATCTTGTAATTAAACACACCTTGGAGTGGCACTTGTAGTGGTCAAATCCATAGACTATCTTGCAACCCGCTTCCTCAAGCCTTGATGACCAAAAAATGTTATTATCTTCATCAAATCTCGCTCTTAGTTCCATCAGAACTATAACTTCTTTGCCATTTTCACTCGCTTTTATCAGACTTTGAGCGATTTTAGAGTCCTTGGCTATCCTATAGAGTGTTATCTTGATTGATGCCACATTTGGGTCAGTTGCCGCCTCATCTAAGAGCCTAATCAGCGGTTCCATGGATTCATATGGATATGATAAAATTATATCTTTTTCAAGAACCTGATCGATTATTGTCCTATTTAGGTTTACCATAGCAGATGGCTGCGGATCAAAGCTCTCGTAAGAAAATTCCTTCCTAATTTTTTCTGGAAGACTTCCTATGAAACCAAAGATGAAACCTAGTTGGAAAGGTGTTTTTGATAGGAAAATCATTTTCTCATTTATTTCGAAATTTTTGCATAAAAATTCCTTGTCCTCGGCATCAAGATTAGAATCAACCTCAAGTCTAACTGGATTTAACCTCTTTCTCTTTTTGAGCTTGCCCTTCATATAGGTCCTTAAGTCTTCCTCTACATCGTAATGATCGTCATCATAGGA